>USLV01000006.1 GCA_900555705.1 uncultured Oscillospiraceae bacterium
TCTACACTTCTAGCTTCGTCGGCAGCGTCAGATGTGTATAAGAGACAGTTCCTATGCGCTGATGCCGCTGTTGCTCGAGACGGCAGACATGCTGTTGCTGATCAAAGACAGCGGGCGGTTTCTCGCCATTCCGAAACGCTGTATTCCTGTGGATCGGCGCGAGGCGGTCTGTGAATTTTTGCAGCGGGTTTTTGTGCGGAAATACCGGCGGGTCAGCCGCTGGTGGCTTTGAAAAGGAGGCGGGTGGCAATGTATCAGGAACCGCTTTCCCTGAGTGTCCTGCTGACAAGAGAGGACTACATGACCTATATGGCGCAAAAACGTCGTCGTATGAAGGAAGGACATTTTTCTCTCTGGACAGCGGCCGGAACGGTTGTGTCAACCCTGGGGATGGTCGGCCTGTTTTTTGGTCGTCGAATCTCTCTCTCCACAACAGCGGCCGTTTGTCTGGTGCTGCTCGGAATTTTTCTGATGGTTTATGAGACGGTGGTTGCCCCTATGCTTGAGCGGGCACGCGCTGCCGCCACCTTTGAGGAAAAGGAGGAGCTGCGTTCCTCCGCCGTCTATACCATCACGGAGGGGGAAATCGCTGTACGCAGTGCGCGGTTGACCGGCAGTTTTCCTCTCTCCTGTATGACGGAACGATTGGAAACGCCGGATCTGTTTGGACTGTCCTTTGGACGGGAGCTGCAGATCATTTTGCCAAAACGATTGCTTCAGGAATCCGAATGCAACATGCTCCGGAAGCTGCTGTTTCCGGAAAAAATCTGAGTTTCGAAAGATGCACACCCCAAAGGAGGTATTTGCATATGCAGGAGCAACCCATCCCGAACCCGGAACAAAATCCCTCTGGACAGGGAAATTCTGCCCCACCTCCCATGGGAGGTGGCTATAGACCGCCAAACAGCTCTCCCTATTTTTATCCGCCTTCGGCTCCGCCGCCTGCCGGAAACGGGTATACCCCCCGGCCGGTGCTGTTTGCTTCGGCGGAAGAGGTGTCGGAGGACTATGATCCGGAGATTCCGCGAATGCGTCTTTCCGGAAAGCCGATGGACTGGCGGCAGTATGCAAGCCTTTATTACGGTCGGAAGCAGACGACAAAATGGCTGGTTGTGGGTCTTGTCGCGTTGTTTTTGCTGATGGGCCTGGAGGCGCTGATATATTCCTCGCATTATGATTTTGATCTGGAGCTGCCGATCACCCGCCTTCTTCTTTTGCTGGCGCTGATTCTGGCGTCTATAGGCGGTACAAGCTGGAAAAATCATGGAAGACGGCAGCTGGTTGACCATTTCTCCGCCTATACCGCTGCCAATGCCGGTGGGATGATTACGACGGTTTATGACGACCGGGTGGAGCAGCAATCCACTCTCCAGCGCACGGTTCTGTACTTTGAAGGGCTGCAATATTTTCTGGAGACGCCCGAGCTGCTCGTGCTGGCAGGTTCTCGCAGGTTTATCGTGCTTCGCGCAGATGACATTACGCAGGAGCAGGCGCAGCAGCTCTATACCCGGATTTGCCGCTGTGTGCCGCCGGAAAAGCGGCAGTTTGCCGGGCACTTCCTGTCGAGAAGGACGACAGCTCAGGAATTACCGGATATCTCGGCCGGTGTGCCGCAGGTGCTGATGCAGTTTGAGGTGCGGTCGAGATCGAATGAGAGAATCCGGGAGGCGGTCTCGCTGGCGTTGTCGCGGCTGGTGCTGCCGTTCGGCGCCATAGCCTTTGTGATGACAGCGCTGTTTACCACTCTCTATACGCTGACCGGCATCTATCTGATGGATGTGCTGCTGCTGGTAGCCATTCTGTGGGGCGGTTCGCTGCTGCTGGCGATCCCGTTTTCCCGGTTGCTTTCCCGACGGGAGGAGAAGGCGCTGCGAGTAGATTATCCGGCAGACACCATCCCCGTGACGATCACAACGGCTGGGCTCACCGTTTTGGAGTATGGAGAGGAAACTTTTCTGTCCCCGGCCCAGCTTAGGATACAACCGGTCAGGGAGGGAGTCGTTTTGCATACGCCTTATGGCCGGCTGCCGATCCTCTGGGCAGAGGTTCCGGACCCCGATTTGCTCCGCAGGCTGTTTTTTCATAATTAGGGGTAATTTTACGGTCTGTTTTATAAAAGATAAATTTTCAAATAGTATACAATAGACCGTCCTACAGGTCCATTTGTTGTGCTTGGAAGGGAGAAATCATAAATGGATGAACAATTGCAAAACGAAGGAAAGCTCATTGCGGTCGATCTGGAAAAAGAGATGAAGAAAAGCTTCCTCGAATATTCCATGTCGGTCATCGTGGCGCGGGCACTGCCCGATGTGCGCGATGGGCTCAAGCCGGTGCACCGCCGGATTCTCTATACGATGCATGAGAACAGCCTGACGCCGGACAAGGCCTATCGCAAGTGTGCGGACACCGTCGGTTCCGTGCTGGGACGTTATCACCCGCACGGCGACGCCTCGGTCTATGACGCGATGGTTCGAATGGCGCAGGATTTCTCCCTGCGCTATCCGCTGATCGACGGCCATGGCAACTTCGGCTCGATTGATGGCCACCCGGCGGCTGCCTATCGTTATACGGAAGCACGCATGAGCCGGATGACGCTGGACATGCTGGTGGATATCGACAAAGACACCGTAGATTTCGATTCCAACTATGACGACCGTCTGAAGGAGCCGCGCGTCCTCCCCTCCCGTTTTCCGAATCTGCTGGTCAACGGCTCGACCGGTATCGCGGTCGGTATGGCGACCAACATTCCGCCGCATAACCTCTGTGAGGTGATCGATGCGATCTGCCTGCTGATCGACAATCCGGAGGCATCGATTCCGGAAATCATGGAGCACGTCAAGGGACCGGATTTCCCGACCGGCGGTGTGATCATGGGCTATGCCGGTATGCGGGCGGCCTATGCAACCGGCCGCGGCCGGATCATCGTCCGTGCGCGCACCGAGATCGAGGAGATGAGCAACGGTCGTTTCCGGATCGTCATCTCGGAGATACCCTATCAGGTCAACAAGCTGAATCTCGTAAAATCCATCATCGATCTGGCAGATGAAAAACGGATCGAGGGGATTCAGGATGTCGTCGACTATTCCAGCCGTGAGGGTATGCGTGTGGTGGTCGACCTGAAGCGCGACGCCAATCCGCAGGTGGTGCTCAACCAGCTCTTTGCTTACACGCAGATGCAGACCACCTTCGGTGTCATCATGCTGGCGCTGGTGGATGGTGTACCGCGGGTGCTCAATCTCAAGCAGATGCTCGAGGAATATATCAAGTTCCAGTGTGAGGTCATCACCCGCCGTACCCTCTTCGATCTGCACAAGGCGCAGGAAAAGGCGCACATCTGGGAAGCGCTCAAAATCGCCTGTGACTTCATCGACGAGGTCATCAGCATCATCCGCAGCTCTGTGGACATCCCGCTGGCAAAAAGCCGCCTGATGGAGCGGTTTGGCTTTGACGACATTCAGGCGGACGCCATTGTCAAGATGCGTCTCGGCCAGCTTGCGGGTCTGGAGCGGCAGAAGATCGAGGACGAACTCAATGCGTTGCTCGCAAAGATCGCCGAGCTCGAGGATATTCTCGCCCATGAGAGCAAGATCAAGGCGATCGTGCGGGAGGAATGCCTCAAGATGCGGGATAAATATGGTGACGAGCGCCGAACCTCCATCTCCCCTGTCTCCGGCGAAGTGGACATCGAAGATCTGATCCCGGTCGAGGAGAGCGTCCTGACTCTCACCCGCTTCGGTTATATCAAGCGGCAGGCGGCGGATGTCTATAAATCCCAGCGCCGCGGCGGCCGCGGCATCATGGGCATGGCAACGAGAGATGAAGACGTGACAGAAACGATGTTCCTCTGCTCGAGTCATGACTATGTGATGTTCTTCACCTCTGCCGGCCGCGTCTATCGGCTGAAGTGCTATGAGGTGCCGGAGGGCAGCCGCACCTCAAAGGGTATGAACATTGTGAATCTGCTGCCTCTGACCGAAAACGAGAAGGTCACGGCGATGATCCATGTGTCGGAATTTGAGGGAGACAGTTATCTTTGCATGGTGACGCGCAAGGGCATCATCAAGCGCACTCGCCTCGACGCCTATTCCAATGCGCGGAAGGCCGGCCTGATTGCGATCGACCTTGACGAGGGTGATGAGCTCGCCTGGGTGCAGCTGACCGATGGTTATCAGAAGCTGATGGTCGCGACTCGGCTTGGTATGGCGATCTGCTTCGACGAGAACGACGCGCGTGTAGTGGGCCGGACGGCCCGCGGCGTAAAGGCATTGACGATGGAGGACGACGACGAGGTCATCGGAATGGAAGTCTGTGATGACAGCAAGTGGATTCTCACAGTGACCGAGACCGGCTATGGCCGTCTGAGCGAGCTGTCCGACTATCGCATCCAGTCCCGCGGCGGTAAGGGTCTCATCAATTACCATACAGAGGAATATGGCAATGTGGCGGCCATCCAGTCGGTAGAGCTGGAGGACGATATTATCCTGATCTCGACCGACGGCATCATCATCCGCATGCATGCCGACGAAATCCGCCAGTGCCGTCGTCCCTCCAAGGGCGTCCGTGTCATGCGGGTGGAAGAGGGCAGCCGGATCGTATCGGTTGTCCGTACACCGCGAGAAGAAGAGGTGGAAGAGACTGCTGCGGAGGCAGCAGATGAAACCACTTCGGAACCGGAGACAGAGGTTTCCGGAGACTAACAGCAGGTCTATATTTCTATACACCGAGGATATTCTTCCCTTCCGGATTGTGGAAAACTGCGAAATGAGTCCCCCTTTTCGAATAAAAACAGGAGGAAAAGAGTGGGAAAACAAATGATTTTTCACTTTTTCACCAAGTTTTCAACATGCGCAGGGATATCTGTGGAAAAGAAAAATCTATCCGAAGAGTATAGAAAATCGCGAAGAAAGAGGATTTGGCAGGTTTTTGGCGCATATACAAATTTTTAACAAAAAACTGTCCATTTTACCATGGACAAATGGTGATTTCCCTTGTATAATAAGTTTTCAGGGCTAGAAAGCAAGCCGGTCGTTTTTGCCGGCGTCTGAAGGAGGAAACCAAACGATGTTGAAATTCAGAAAAGCAGCTTCCGCGGCAATGGCCGTTGTTATCCTGCTGCTGGCGCTGTTTACGGCCGGCTGTTCCACCCCGAAGGTAGCAATGACGGTCGACGGAAAAGAGTATACGACCGGCGAATATCTGGCCTATCTCTACAATGCGTTTCAGCAGGTGTACTTTGGCCAGTATCTCTACTATTATGCGCAGTCCGGCGGTTATGATGTCTGGGGCGAAAAGTATCCCTATGGTGAGGGTGACAAGGCGGAAGAGCTCTCGCTCTCGGAGTATATTGCCCGTCTGGCGCAGGACACCATTAAGCGGCAGGTCGCCATCATAAACCGCATGGAGGAACAGGGCATTACGCTGACCGAAGAGAAGCAGAAGGAACTGGACGAGGAACTGGCAAAACTGAAGAAAGATCAGTATCTCGCGTTTGGCTTCAACAACGACAGCTATACGAAAATGTTCCGGGAATACTATTATAATGAGACCGCGCTGTTCTATGGTCTCTATGACGTCGGCGGCAAGAGTCCGGACGCTATGACTGAAGAGGAGATCCGCACCTATTTTGATGAAAATTTCCTCAGCTATAAGATTATCGAGAAATCGCTGACGGACAGCTCCGGCAAGGAGATGAGCGAAGATGAACAGAAGGAGATCCGGAATAAGCTGGATGACTATCTGAAGCTCTATGAGGAGACCAAAGATTTCGACAAGGTGATCGAGAAGCAGAAGGCGGATGATGCGGCGGACGACAAGGACGACAGCACCACGCCGACCACAGGAGCCACCGGCAACGGCACGACGGGTACGACCGCTGCGGACGAGAGCGGGGAAACCGGCGGCACCACCAGTGCTACCACCGGCGATACCACCACCGGAGAGACCGCGCCGACCTCGGCAGACGACAATGACGAGAAAACCGACGATGACGACGAGTCGGGAGACGAGGAGGACAAAACGCCGACCGATCCCAACCGGAAGGATATCGACGCCAACACCTATGGCGACGAGGAGTTCACAAATGCCATCAAGTCCCTTGCATTTAATGAGGCGAAGGTGGTTACCTATAAAAAGGGCGGCGAAACGCTGACAGCTGCGCTGATCCTGCGGTTGGATCCGGAAGCAGATCGTGGCGAGGATGTGGATTTCTTCAAGGATTCCCGCGAGCAGGTGATCCATGGCGCCAGATTTGAGGAATATGACAAGGAAATCAAGGAGTATATCGAGACGCTGACGGTGGAGATCAATAAGAGCGCTGTCAAAGCCTGCGATCCCAAGAAGTTTCTGGATGTCTGAATAAACAGCAACCGGGAGGGGGACGGCGCAAAACCGTCCTCCTCCCTGCTTCTCCCGACGAAAAGAAAGGTGGCGCAGCATGAAACAGAGAGTGAACCGGTGGACAGCCGGATTGCTGGCGGTTTTGATGATCGGTCTGACTGCTGGTCTGACGGCCTGCAGTGAAAAGGACAAGGATCCATCGAGCTCGTCCTCCGGTCAGACGAAAGTCGAGCCTCCCTTTGCCGACCTGGACAAGTCGACTGTGCTGATGAAGGTTGACGGGCAGGACGTGACGGCCGAGCAGTATATTCCGTATCTTTATAGCAATTTCAATGAACAGTATTACCAGAGCGGTCTGTATATGCTGGAGAGCTTGGGTGGAACTGCCTGGGCGGAGGAATGGGAAATCGAAGGCAAGACTTATGATCTTGCAGCCTATATCCATTATCTGGCCCAGAAAGAGGTTATCAGTCGGCGGGCTGTGGAAATCATGATGGAGCAGTATCAGATTACGCTTTCGCCGGAAGAGGAGGAAGAACTGCAAGCGGACCTCAACCGGTTCACCGATGAGCAGATCGAACAGTACGGCTTTACCAGGCAGGCGTATGAAAGCATGCTTCGACACAACTATAACGGCCTGGCACTGTTCTATTCCCTTTATAATGAGGGCGGCGCCTATGCGGTTCCGGAGAAAGAGGTCTATCAATTTTTCCAGGAAAATTTCCTCACGTATAAGGCGATTGAGTTGGATCTGACGGATGATGACGGCAATGAGCTGCAGGGACTGGCCCGTGAGGCTGTTTTGAACAGATTGAAGCGGTATCTCGAGCTCTATGAGCAGTCCGGCGATTTCGATAAGCTGATCGCCTTTGCCGGGACGGAAAATCCGGGGAGTTACGAGAACTTTTCCTATGAGCTGCCGGAGGGCGGCAATCGAGTGGACATTGTCTTCACGTTGCATAAAGAGGAGAATCCCGCCAAGACGATCAAGGATATGACGTTTGGCGAGGTGCGCATAGCGGAGTATGACGGCAAAGCCGCGCTTTTGTTACGGCTGGATCCGGAGGCGGACCGGGAAGATGGCTATTATGAGAGCTGCCGGGACACGGCGCTCTACCATGCAAAATTTGAAGAGCACAACCGTAATCTTGTGGATGTGATGAATACGCTGTCCGTCGAGATGTTCGAAGAGGAGATCGCGAAATTTGACCCTCACGAATTTGCGAGCGAACTGCTATGAGAAAAGCCCGGAGGACATTAGTTTTACGGTGATAAGGAAGTATTTACAACAACTTATCATCAACGCTGACAAACAGGGTGCAAACAAAAGCAGAGAACATAGCACTTTCATTCGTGTTTGTTCTCTGCTTTTCTGTTACGCAATAGAACGCCATTTTTGAGGATAGACAAATAAAACCTTACCCCGGTCATTTTAACGCCCACAATCCCGCATCAATCAAGGAGAAAATAACGCCTACTGCGTAACATGCCTGCGACAATTTAATCCTTTGGAAATAATAATTCATACAATTTTTCAGCAATTTCTTTTGGTGTCATAAATGCCGTATTCATTGCCATCTTTCCTGCCAAAGAAGGACTGAAATTTTGTACTTCTTGCTTTGTAATATTGTGCCATATTGGGAGTATCAGTTTTCCACCATTTGACTCTCTTTGAAAAAGCCCTTCCAATTCATAGTTTGTCCAATATTTGCTAATATAACTGCGAGATAATATAACAACTCCAAATTTAGATTTTTTTAATCCTTTATCAATTTCTGACCGAATGCTATCCCCCCATTTAATAGATATAGCATCATACCAAACCTTAAGTCCAAAATCATTCTGCAATAACTGAACAAATTCATTGGCAAAGCTTTCCTTATCTTCTGTAGAATGTGAAACGAAAACATCATATTCTTCCATAGTATCATTTTCATATATATGTCGCTCTTCCGCAGAAACGGAATCTTTTATTTGGATTTGTTTGGTTAATTCATCTATTTGTCGCTCGTAAGCCGTAAAAATATCTTGCTGTTGTTTTGCTAGCTTTTTTGTTTGTAGAGTTTCTTCCCTTTGCAATTTATTAACTGCATCTATTCTCTTTTTTCTTTTATCAGCTAATTTCTGATTTATTGTTGCTTTATCGGACAGTATTTTGGAAATTTCCTTTTGATAGCTTTCAATCTGTCGCATTTTTGATTGGTATGTACTCTGCGAGGTATTTTTTGTAATACTACGTTGTACATCACCAATTCTTTTCGTTTTATCGGCTTCTTTTTTTACTAAATCAGCCATTTTCTTTTCTAAATCAGCAATTTCTTTGTCTATTTGATTGACCGAGCGTTGTGCCTGTTCAATACTCATAAATTCACCACCTTAAACTATACAAGATTTTTCTGTTTATTTGTCGATATTATTTTAGTCTTATTTCGCAATAAAAGCAACCATTTATTCCATAATAAATTGAGGGCGAAAGCAGTTTACTGATTTCGTCCTCTTGACTGCCCAAAAGCAAAGGCGGGAAAAGCTGTCAAGGGCGCGTAGCGCGAAGTTTACCCTTGACAGCTTTTCCTGTCTTTGCTACTTCCTAACGGTCGAAGCGGAATTTCAATATAGCCTCAACCAGTTTTGCCTTTAGCCTGTCCTGCGTGTCGTCATTGATATGCCCCTTATACTTAGACAGATATTTGATGTACCCGGTGTAATGCCGCAATACCGCGTCTATTGCTTCCGGCTCTCCGGCAACCGCTTTTTCAATGATTTCAAAAGGTATCAGTTTTTTGTTCCTCATGCTCCAATCTCTCCCATTCTTTTCGCAACTGTTTCAGCGCAGCATTTCTTCTGCTGTTTATCGTGCTTCTGCAACGCCCGTACAGTCTGCCGATTGCTTTATCACGATAGCCGACAAAGTAATAAAGCAACAGGACTTCCCGCCTTAATTTCGGCAATCTCGATAACGCTTTTGCTAACTGTTCGTTGTCAACAATCACTTCTTTTCCCGACACAAAAAATACAGTCGGCTTGTCCTGCTTTTTAAAGTAATTATCCATAGCAGACGGTTCAAAAAATCTTTCCGACATCAGATCAAGGGAAATTTCCCTTGCTTCTTTCCGCTTCAAATCCCGCCATGCGTTGATTGCTTCATAGCGCAGGACAATCTTACAGAACGCATGAAAAGCATACTCGATATGTTCCATGAACTGTTCAGAATATCTCATTTTCTCTCACCCCCTTTCTTCCCAGTAGGGGGCTATTACAACAAAAACCCATGCAAAATTTATCCGCACAGGTTCTTGGGTAATATGAGCTTTTAATACCTATTAAATGATATGTGTATTCATACTCATAGGCAGAATATCCCGTTATTCCAAACAAGCTTTTTTTGACAATAATCTATTGGATAAAAAGGACATGGCGGTACCTCCTTAATACCGCCATAAATATTCGTATCAATATAAAAATAAATGGGCGGCTCTGTATTCAAAGCCGTCCATAAATGATTTATGTGCATGAGCAATCAACTGCTGTATGACGGTTTTTTTCTTTTACCGCCATGCGGCAATTTATAACAAACATTCCGTATTTCCCGACTGTATCTCGGTTATATGCTGTGTGATACGTTCCTTAGACCAATTCCACCATTTTATTTTGAGCAGGGAATCAATCGTTTCTTGGGAAAACCGCTTTCTTATCGGTTTTGCCGGAACACCGCCAACGATTGTATACGGCGGAACATCTTTTGTAACGACAGCTCGTGTTCCGATAACTGCACCATCCCCAATCGTAACACCTGCTAAAATGACTGCTTCGTAACCAATCCAGACATCATTTCCAATAACAATATCCCCTTTATTATCCCATGCTCTTGTAATATCTTTTACGCTCAAATCCCATTCTTCAAAAAATATGGGAAATGGATAAGTGGAAAGTGAAGATAGCGTATGGTTTGCACTATTGAATATAAATTTTGCTCCGCAGGCAATGGAACAAAATTTACCAACTATCAGCTTATCTTCATTGATTGGATAGTGATACAAAACATTATTCTTCTCAAAATCCTTTGGCTCTCTGACAAAATCATTATACATTGTATAATCGCCGATTATGATATTAGGATTGCTAATGACGCTTTTTAAATAGACCGTTTCCCTGTCCGCTGAACGAGGGTAAATTTTTTCTGACATAATGGCTTTCTTGTTATGCAAATGGAAAAACATATTTTTTTATGTTCTCAAAGCAATTATTTTCTATAAAGTATACGGTCTGTTCATTTGCAGAATAAACAAAGGATACTCTGGTCGCCCATACCCCTTCTTGCCGGACAGCATGAAGCAACGCAAATGCGTCGGAGAGTAAAAACTCATTTTTGTAACTGTCTAATAACTGTAAAGCCCGTTCATACCTGTCATCGCCCGGCACAATAAAATTTTTTGTGATTTCCGGCTTCATTACAGAATAATTTGTGATTACAGAATACCAGCCTTGTTCTTCCTGATAACCAATTCCCGGTTCGATTACCAATGTACGCCCATATACATCGGATAACATTGCCTGCATAGTAGAGTCCGGCGCATAAACAATTCTCTTTGATTTCATAATTTCCAGAACATCATCAAAGGAAATCTGTGCCTGGATAAACTGCTCTGTTAAATCTGCAACCGTTATACAATTCCCACTGTTTTGATATGCCCCGGCAGGATTGCCATGCACATATAACAGTGTTCCTACATTTCCATTTTGATTTACTCCATGATAGGAATGATAGGCTCTGTCCGGTCGCAAAATTCCGATATAGAAACGGTCTTTTTCTATAATCACCTTATGCTTCCATACAGAAAGGTCAATATCAAAATTAAACCCTGTTATCATATCATCCCCTCGATAAACAAATCGGGTACACATAATAGCCGCCTTTCCTTAAAACTTTGTATGTTTCACTTTCATCTTACAGCCATTGGAAGAAATATTCTATACACTGTATGGCACCGAAAAGATTTGTATAAAATAAGAGGCTGCAACTTGGCAGCCCCTTACGGTTATTTTTGATATATGATTTTCCGGACAGCATATAAGGATAAACAATATTTTTCAGACAGACATTCCATTGAAACACCATTGTGGTAGTCCTCTTTTATCTGCCTGTTACGCTGTCTTAATTTTTGCCGATAGCCGGAAACTTCTCCCCAACGTTTTTGCTGTTCCTGCTCAACAGGGATATAGATATACCCGCCTTGAACATAATTCTGCAACTCTTTTACTAACGCGTCCGGGAGAATCAATTTTGCATTCAGATATTTCATGCGGCTTCCTCCTTGATATGATAGTCAAGTTACAAAGCCAGCATTTTTATTTTGCGACTCTTTTTACTCCATGCAACCGTCGCAATTTACTGGCTTTGCATGGAGAAAAGCTTTGTTTCTCTTTTGAGTGTTGATACACATACAAATCACTTCTTTCTCTGTATCTGCTATAAGGGATTGAAACGAATATAGTTTAACACAGTTTTACCCCTATATCAATCTTGATTTTTAATCTTTCACTTTGGCATTTCCCAAACTTTCCCGTATTAAGAAGTAAGGAAAACTTTTTGAAGAATTTCTCTCAAAACTTCGTCATTTCTTCCCTGTGCGGTGTTGTAGGTAATGAGAGGATTTTCAAGAGGGTTTGGGATACTTCCCAACAAGCAAAATCTGTCCGCAAGCCATAGGCGAAACGGGCAGATTTACGGAAAAGGGTACCCTTTTCCTATGCTTGCTCCGAAACTTCTTACATTAACAAATACGGAAAGGAAGGGAAAAGAATGGATTGGGATATTGAAATCAAGGACAGTGAATTTGTACCGAAAAACAGGAAGCCGACAGAAGAAACCGTCTGCTACAAAATCGGCGGCACATACTATGAAGTGTCTACCTCCTGCGGCGGCTCGGAACGGCTACGGGATAAGATGATACGGCTCATAAAATCGGAAACCGTCAAAACGCCCAATGACAAACAGGGATAGGCGATGTATAATAAGTACAGCACTACTGTTTGTCGGGCGTTCATTACAGGAGGAATGAACACATGACAGCAAATACAAATAAGCCCGGACAGATAACAGCATTATACGCCCGTCTTTCGCAGGAAGATACGTTAGAGGGCGACAGCAACAGCATTGTGAACCAGAAAGCAGTCCTTTCCAAATATGCGGCGGACAACGGCTTTTCCAATCCCGTTTTCTTCATTGACGACGGTGTGTCGGGAGTGACGTTTGACAGACCGAATTTTAACAGAATGATTGCGGAGATTGAAGCCGGAAACGTGGCGACAGTCATAGTCAAGGATATGTCAAGGTTAGGGCGCGACTATCTGAAAGTCGGCTACTATACGGAAATCTTTTTTGTTGAGCGTGATGTGCGCTATATCGCTATCAATGACGGTGTAGACAGCGCAAAGGGTGACAATGATTTTACCCCGTTCCGTAACCTGTTTAACGATTTTTACGCAAAGGACACAAGCAAAAAGGTACGGGCAATCAAGCGGGCGCAGGGCATGGCGGGGGAACATCTGACAAAGCCGCCTTACGGCTATATCGTAAGCCCTACCGACAAGAAACAATGGATTGTGGACGAGGAAGCCGCCGCTGTGGTGAAACGGGTTTTTGACTTATGTATCAACGGGAAAGGACCGGCACAGATAGCAAATATTCTCAAAGCGGATAACGTACTGATTGCAAAAGCCTATTACGCAAAAAGAAAAGGAAAACCACTCCCTGATAATCCGTACAACTGGGAGGACAGCACGATAGTCGGCATTTTGGAACGTATGGACTATTGCGGGCATACAGTGAATTTCAAAAGCTACTCCAAATCCCACAAGCTAAAAAAGCGGATTCCAACCACAAAGGAACAGCAGGCAGTTTTCTATAATACCCATGAAGCGATTGTAGAGGATGCTGTATTTGAACGGGTGCAGGAACTTAGGGCAAACAAACGCCGCCCCACAAAGGCAGAGCGACAGGGATTATTCTCCGGCTTGGTGTACTGTGCGGATTGTGGGAGTAAATTACATTTCGCTACCTGTAAAAGTTTCAACGGCTCACAAGACCATTACCGCTGTGCAAAATACAAAAGCAATACGGGAAGCTGTACGGCTCACTTTATCCGCGAGGAAGTCTTGAAGCAAATCGTATGGGGCAGGATATTTGACGTGACCGCGCTTTTCTTTGACGACATCATGGCTTTTCGGGAAATGATGTACCAACAACGCTCCGTTGAAACAGAAAAGGAAATGAAGCGTAAACAGCGGGAAGTCGGACAGGCACAAAAACGGATTGCGGAACTTGACCGAATCTTCAAGCGGATTTATGAGGACGATATAAACGGCGCAATCAGTCACGAAAGATTTTTGAAGTTGTCCGCAGAGTATGAAGCAGAACAGCGGGAACTGGAAGAAAAAGTCAAGTCCGAACAGCAGGAAGTCGATACCTACGAACAGAACAAAAGCGACTTTGACAGCTTTTCCGCGATTATCCGCAAGTATGTGGGGATAAAGGAACTCACGCCCACAATCGTCAATGAATTTATCAAAAAAATCATAGTCCATGCGCCGGAAAAGGTGAACGGGAAACGGGTACAGAAAGTAGATATTGTTTTCAACTTTGTCGGGGAAATCAATTTCCTTTCTGCTACACCACCGAAACGGCAGGGCGCATAAGAACTCGAAAAGACGGTACAGCCCTTATAATCGGGGCTATACCGCCTAATCTGAAATTACTTCCCTCTAACCGAAAACATTTGATCCTCCGGGCTTTTGCATACTAGTCATGCGCGGTTGTCGTACCGGTGAGTGTCCCTACCGTGCCGGTAGTGGAGATCAGCAGCTCCTCGTTGGTAAAACGGCCGGTGTGCCAAAAAATCAGGCTTTCCGCGTCCAGCCAGCGCTGCCGGGGATCCGGGCAGCCCATGACAAGACCGATATAGCAGCGCCCCTCATATTCGTAGGAGAAGGCCAGGCAGTATCCGGCGCGGTCGTGAAAGCCGGTTTTGAGCCCTGTGACCATGCCGCTCTGATCGCTGACCAGCAGGTAGTTGCTGTTTTGGAAGGTGCGTGTTTCACCGGAGAGAAGTGTGCGTGTCACCTCGTGCTGCGCAACAATCTCCGCAATACGAGGATCGAGCAGCGCCTGGCGGCAGATCAGCACCAGATCCCGCGCTGTGGTGAGATGCCTGTCGGCATCGTAGCCGTCGGGATTGAGAAAGGTTGTGTCTGTGGCGCCGAAGCTATGTGCCAGATCGGTCATATGTGCACTGAACAGCGCCGCTGCTTCTCTGGCCGGAAGCGCCGGATCTCCGGCAAGTTTCCGGCCAACCCCGACGCCGAGGACATAGCCCGCGTCGCAGCCGGAGGAGAGCAGCAACCCCTCGACCAGCATGCGGACGGTCAGCCGCATCCCCTCCTCCAATCCGGCACGACTCGCGTCATACATGACGGGTTCGAGCATATCCGCGCCGACCGTCATCTCCTCCTCTTCCCGGCAGTACAGGAGGGCGGTAATCGCGGTCATCAGCTTGGTGATGCTGGCTGGCGCAACCAGCCGGTCCGCCTCACGCTCAAAAAAGGTCTCCCCTGTCTCCACCTCATAGAGAATTGCCACAGGTGAGGCCAGCTGTTCCGTGGGAAAGGGCGGTCGTGTCGGCACTGTTGTAGCTGCGGTGGTAGGCTGTGTGATGGTCGTGCCGCTGCTCAATATCCCCGTCGACTGGCTTTCCGTCGGAGAGACGGCGGACTGACAGCCGGAAAACAGAAGGACGGCTGCCAAAAGCGCTGCGGAAGCGGAGAAAAGACGACGCATAGAAGACTCCCTCCTGTCAGATGGATGATCCAAAGGGCTCAACAGTGGCGCGCGCCTCAAAACAGGTTCCTCTGGCATGTGTACCGGTGACAAAAAGGAAACCATCCTGCTCGCCGTGATAGAGGGTAAGCCGGTCTCCCTCACGCGCCTCGGCGGCATATTGGATGGAAAACGAGGTGATCCGGCGACCATCCATGCCGCCGGGCAGATAGTCGCAGAGCAGGTCCGCATAGACGGTGTTGTTGAGATGGTGGTTCCAGTCGGTCTGGGACCAGCCGACCAGAAACTCCCCCGCCGGCGAAAGCTGCCCGGGCGCGTGCCATTTGACCGGATCGGGGCAGCTACAGGAGCGGTCGGGCTGACAGGGAACCCCGAATTCATCAAAGCGGCTGGGACGCAGCAGCTTATGGGTCTCGACGTCCACCAGCGCAAAGGCAGAGACACTTTCAATCAGCAGGTTTCCGGACTGGTCGAGAAAGCGGTAGCAGCGGAAAAATTGCACCCCGCGGTTGTCGCGGTGCCAGGTCTCCACCGTAACCGGCTCTGCCAGTACAGGGGCACGATGGATCACGCTGTTGAGTCGTGTCAGCACAAAGGCGAGCCCATGCCGATAGAGCTCGGCAAAGCCGAGACCGCCCTCTCCGAAATGCAGCTCCCCCACCTCCTGCTGCAGCTTGAGCTGGTTGGACGGACGCAGCAGGCGATCCTTGCCTGCGTCAAAGCTGGCAATATGGGTGTCCCAGCGGTAGTCCTTTTTCACCGGGTAAGTTGGCATAAGAGTCAAACCTCTTTTCTTAGACTGGCCGGATTTTTGGAGAATATGCTTTTAATGGAAAAAGAGCGCCGGAGGCGCTCTGAGACTGTTGAAAAAGGATAACGGAGGGAGGGGGAACCGTCAGGGTTCCCCCCTCGCGCAACAATCACCCGCCCGCAGGCGTCAAAAGAGGGGAAATCGTTCGATTTTCCCCTCTTTTGCTCAGCTTGGCGTAAATGGCCGGCTTTAGCCGGGCTTTTTCGACAAGCTGAGAGCGCCTCCGGCGCTCTTTTTCAGCTGATTCCATCAGATCGGCCGGTTATCGAATGACATCCACACCCATATAGGGGCGCAGCACCTCCGGCACGGTTACAGAGCCGTCTGCATTCTGGTAGTTCTCGAGAATGGCGGCAACCGTGCGGCCGACGGCGACACCGGAGCCGTTGAGGGTGTGCACCAGCTGCGCCTTATCCTTGGCATCCTTTTTGAAGCGGATCGCGGCACGACGTGCCTGGAAATCCTCGAAATTCGAACAGCTCGAAATCTCAACATACCGGCCGTAAGACGGCATCCAGACTTCGATGTCATAGGTCTTGGCGCTGGAGAAACCGAGATCGCCGGTCGAAAGCGTCACCACGCGATAGGGCAGTCCAAGCAGCTGCAATACCCGCTCAGCGTCATTTGTCAGCTTCTCGAGCTCCTCATAGCTGGTCGCCGGATCCGCGAATTTGACCAGCTCGACCTTGTTGAACTGGTGCTGGCGGATGAGACCGCGGGTGTCACGGCCGGCGCTGCCCGCCTCTGCCCGGAAACAGGCGGAATAGGCGCAATATTTGATGGGAAGCTTTGCGCCATCGAGGATCTCGTCACGGTGCATGTTCGTGACCGGAACCTCGGCGGTCGGGATGAGGAAATAGTCGTCGTTTACGAGCTTGAAGGCATCCTCCTCGAATTTCGGGAGCTGCCCGGTGCCGGTCATCGAGGCACGGTTCACCATATAGGGTGGCAAAATCTCGGTATAGCCATGTTCCGTGTGGGTGTTGAGGAAGAAGTTGATGATGGAGCGCTCGAGCCGGGCGCCGAGGCCGCGATAAAAATGGAACCGCGCGCCGGTCACCTTAGCGGCCGTTTCGGGATCGAGAATCCCGAGATTCGCGCCGATATCCCAGTGGGCCAGCGGCTCAAAATCGAATTTGGTCGGCTCGCCCCAATGGCGCATATCGAGATTTTCCGTGTCGTCTTTGCCGTATGGTACGCTCTCGTGCGGGATATTCGGAACCGAGAGCAGAAGGTTTCGCTGCTCGCCCTCGAGCTCGGAGAGCCGGGCGCCGAGCGTCTTCCCCTCGTCGGCAAGCGCCTTCATCCGCTCCATGATCGCGGAGACATCGCCGCCCTCCTTTTTGATGCGGGGAATATCGCGGCTTGCCGCGTTCTGCTCCGCCTTGAGCGAATCCGCCCGGCCACTGACGGCGCGGCGCTCCGCGTCGATTTCCAGAATCCGATCGATGACCGCGTCCATATCCTTGTTGCGGGAACGCATGGCCTGCTTTACCTGCTCCGGATTGGCACGAACGACCTTGATGTCCAACATAGCTGATCTCCCTTTCTATTCCGGCGGATTCCTCCGCCCTGTTGTGCTGTCTATATCTCCGGCGAAAGGCCGTTTGCAAGCGACTGCAAATCCTCGCGGTCGTAAAACTCGATCTGTAAAACGCCGCCCTTCCGGTTCTCGATCACCTTGACACGGCGGCCGAGATGCTCGCTGAGCGACAGCTCCACCTCATCAAACAGGCTGTCGCGGGCGAAGGCCTGTCTGGCTGTCGCGGGACGCGCCTCGTGGGAGGATTTGGCCATCCGCTCGAGCTCCCGGACCGAGAGACCCTTGGAAACAGCGGTCTCAGCGGCGGCCAGCTGCTCCGCCTCGGTGGAAAACGAGAGGACGGCGCGCGCATGACCGGCAGAAAGCCGTCCGGAGGCGACCTGTTCGGCGACGGCGTCCGGCAGGTGCAGCAGCCGGAGCGCGTTCGCCACGGCGGGACGGGATTTGTTGACCGCGCGGGCGGTCTCCTCCTGCGTCAATCCGTAAGATTCCATCAGCGTGCGGTAGCCGAGCGCCTCCTCCATCGGGTTGAGATCCTCACGCTGGAGATTTTCAATCAACGCGAGCTCGGCGGCCTCCTGATCCGACATCTCCCGGATCACAACCGGCACCTCGTCCAGCCCGGCGAGCCGGGAGGCGCGCCAGCGCCTCTCCCCCGCGACCAGCTGATAGGAGCCGTCGGCGAGCGGGCGCACAAGAAGCGGCTGCAAAACGCCGTGCTGAGCGATGGAGTCCGCGAGCTCGGCCAGCGCCTCGTCGTCGAACTGCTTGCGGGGCTGCGCGCGGTTGGGGACAATGTCCAGAATGCGCAGCGAGACGGTTTTGCCCGCTTCCTCGACGCTGTTTTCTGCGAACAGCGCGTCCAGTCCCTTGCCGAGACCGCCTTTTTTGATCGCCATATCAGCGCCTCCTCATGGTTTGCTCAAAAGCTCCTCGGCCAGCCGGTCATAGGCCAGCGCACCCTTGGAGGAGCGATCGTAGTAGTTGACGGGTTTGCCGAAGCTCGGCGCCTCCGAAAGGCGCACGCTGCGCGGGATCGCGGAAGCGAAAACTTTCCGCGGGAAAAATCGTTTGACTTCTGCGACAACCTGCTGGGTGAGGTTGAGACGGCCGTCGTACATGGTCAGCACCACACCCTCGAGATCCAGCGCCGGATTATACAGCCGTTTGACCTGCCGTACCGTGGTCATCAGCTGCGACATGCCGTCCAGCGCGTAGTATTCGCATTGCAGCGGCACAAGAAAGCTGTCGGCGGCGCAGAGTGCATTGAGGCTGAGCAGTCCGAGCGAGGGCGGACAGTCGATAAACAGGTAGTCATAGGTATCGCGCAGCACGGCGAGCACCGCCTTGAGACGGCTTTCGCGGCGATTTTGCTCAACGAGCTCGATCTCCGCTCCCGCGAGACGAACGCTGCACGGCAGCAGATCGACATTGCGGAATGCCGTGTGGACGACCGCTTCCGATGCCTCCGCGAGCCCGATCAACAGCTCATAGGTGGAAACGCCGACCTCCCGCTTGTCGAGGCCAAGGCCGCTGGTGGCGTTGCCCTGGGGATCGAGGTCGACAAGCAGGCAGCGTTTGCCGGCTGCGCCGACAGCAGAGGTCAGATTGACCGCCGTCGTGGTTTTGCCGACCCCGCCCTTCTGATTGAATACCGCGATGATCTTGCCCATGCCGCCCCTCTTTTCCCGAAAATTCAAAGTAGATTTATTATAGCACGCTTTTTCCCGAGAATAAAGAGGGTTTGCGGAAAAAAGCGGACAGAAAAGCAGCCGATTCCCGGAAAAAGGAAATCGGCTGCGGAGAATGAACGGTCAAAGAGATTGTTTGCGCCGTTTCCGAAGACGCAGCAAAAGCACGACAAGCAGAATCACAGCGAGCAGCGCAGCGCCCGCTATCAGCAGGATGCCTCGCCAATTTGGGACAAAGGAGCGGGCGATATCCAGCTGAATGTTATTTTTTTCAACATTCAGCGCCACTGCCTGTTCTTCGAAGTTCGGAACCTCATCCCGCAGAAACGCGAACATCGGCTCCCGGTTGTCTGCCGACTCGATGGAAACCATCAACCGATTGGTCGCCTCATTCAGACCCAGCTGATAGATCCCGAAGCGCGTCATCTGCGGGGTGAGTGCCTCCTGTATGCTTTGCAGATAGGAGATGGAATAGGGTTGAATCCGGATGGTATACAGATCATCGGTGAGCGTCGCCTCATCGACGGGCAATGTACCACCGTACCGCGCAGCGAGCTCATCCACTGCCGTCCCCACCAGCTCCTCCGTCAGCAGAGCGGCTATCCGCTCCGACGCCGCCTGGTTGGTGACGGAGACGACAAGCCGATTGTCCTCGGCGATATGGATGCCGGCGATGTCTCCCCCGGCATAGGCCGCTTTTTTTCCGCCGAGCTGATCCAGCAGCCTGGAACCGACAATGGCACTCAGTGAATGGCGGCACTCATCCGGGGCCGTTTCCTTCGCCGCTGCGGGCAGGACGGAAAACAACAGAATTGTCAAGGCGACGGACAGCCAGCGCATACAAAACGATTTCATAAAACGGCACCTCCTCTGCATTTTAAGAAACGCGCTGCAAAACAATACGGGCATCTGTAGTATCAACAACCCCATCAAAGCAAATATTTTCTATAAGAAATTATACATATATTTTTATAAATGTAAATAGATTTGCGGGTTTATCTTAAAATAAATAATTGAAATGATATCACCCAATCAGCGCCAGCAGCTCCTCGGCGGAGAGGGTCGAGAGGATGCCGTCCCCTTCCTGTACAACCGCGTCGGCAAGTTCGCTCTTGACGTTTTGCAACTTGAGAATCTTCTCCTCAATGGATCCCTGGGCGATCAGCTTGTAGACCTGGACACTCTGGCGCTGACCGATGCGGTGAGCTCGATCGGTCGCCTGGTTCTGCACCGAGAGATTCCACCAGGGATCGTAGTGGATGACAACATCCGCACCGGTGAGGTTAAGGCCGGTTCCGCCCGCCTTGAGCGAGATCAGGAACACATCCGCCGCGCCATCCGCGCGGTTAAAGCGCTCGACCATATCGGCACGCTTTTCCTTTGGAGTGGAGCCTTGGAGAAGAAAATAGGAGATCCCCTCTTTTTTCAGCCGCTTTTCGAGAATCGCGAGCATGGAGGTGAACTGCGAGAAGAGCAGCACCCGGTGGCCGCCCGCGACCGCCTCCCGAAGCAGCTCCATGCAGGTCTCGAGCTTGGCGCTGCCGCCGGTGTAGTTATCGAAGCAGAGAGAAGGGTCACAGCAGATCTGCCGCAGCCGGGTCAGCATGGCGAGCACCTGTATGCTGGTCCGCCCCGGGCCGTCGGCGGCGAACCGGTCGCCGAGCTCCTGCCGCATTTGCAGCGCCTCCGCGAGATAGAGCTTGCGCTGGGTTTCCTCCATGGGCGCGGTGACAACCGTCTCGGTTTTGGGCGGCAGCTCGCGCAGCACATCCCGTTTCAGCCGCCGCAGGATAAACGGGCCGCAGAGCCGCCGCAGCTGTGCGAGAGCCTCTGTGTCGCCGTCCTTGACGGCAGGCAGCTCAAACTGCTCACGGAACCGGGAATAGCTGTAGAGAAAGCCCGGCATCAGAAAATCGAAGATGCTCCAGATCTCGCTGAGCCGGTTCTCGATCGGGGTGCCGGTAAGGGCGAAGCGCTGGCGGCTCTCGATCGCCTTGACTGCCCGCGCATTCTGGGTGTTGGAATTTTTGATATACTGCGCTTCGTCGAGCACATGATAGCGGAATTTTTTGCCGGTATACTGCCCGATGTCCCGCTTGAGCAGGTCATAGGAGGTGACGACAACGTCATAGGCGCCCACCCGACGGATGTCGGTCGCCCGTTGCTCCGCCGTGCCGAGGATAGTCAGAACGGTCAGCGACGGCGCAAATCGGCGCAGCTCACTCTCCCAGTTGAGCACGAGCGAGGAAGGACAGACGACGAGCGACGGCTCGGTGTTGCCCTGTTCCCGCGCATCCAGCAGCAGTGAGATAATTTGCAGCGTTTTGCCGAGACCCATGTCGTCCGCGAGAATACCGCCGAAGCCATAGCGCTCCATGGTTTTCAGCCAGCGAAAGCCGGTGCGCTGATAGCTTCGGAGAATCGGCTGGAGGCTCTCCGGCGGCGTGAACTCGCTGTCGGGAATGCTCTTGACCGATTTGACCAGCTCACGGAAGGCGGTGTCCCGCCGGAAAGGCAGACTGTCCTCTTCCCGCATCACCTGATCGAGATAGAGACTGCGGAATTTCGGCGCTCGCACATGCTGCTCCTGGAGCTGCCGGTCGGTGAGCGCGAGCGCGTCGGCGATTCGGGCAAAACCGGCCAGTGACGGGTCGGCGAGCGAGAGGAACTGGCCCGAGCGCAGGCGATGGTACCGCTTGCGCCGGCGATAGGAGGCGAGCAGCCCGGCGAGCTCGGCGCGGTCGATGCCCTCGACGTCGATGTCCAGCTCGAGCAGATCCAGCGACAGGTTCACACCGATCGCAATTTTTGGCGGCGGCAACACCGCGTTCTCGCGGAAGGCGTCGCTGAGATAGACATCCATGATCTCGGAAAAAGAGGCCAGACCGTCGGTCAGGAACTGGAAATATGTGTCCTCGTCCGCGCGCAGCACCAGCAGCCCGGTCTCCGGCTGGTAGCTCGTGAACCAGTGTTCCGCCGCGAGCTGAGCCCGCATTTCTCCGATCCGGTTGCGGACAAGGGCGGTCTCTGCCGTCTCGTAGGGAGAAAAGGTCTGCTCGCCATAGCGAAATTCCAGCCGACCGGTCACGGTCAGCGGCTCGGGCGCGTCGAGATAGAGCGCTGTTTCAAGCGTGTCCGGCCGGTGGGTGAGCAGTGCTTCGGTATCGCCTTCCCACTGGAGTTGATCCTGCAAAAGCGGCAGTACAGCGGCGCAGAACTCGTTGATATCCGCGTCGGCGAGAAAGAGACGGCCGCTTTGTCCCCGCATGGTTTCCAGAAACGGGCGGATCCGTCGGGAAAAGGCGGCGTCGCAGCGGTAGAACCCGTCTCCAAACAACAGAAAAAGACGGTCGCCCCCCTCCGCAAAGGGCGGACAGGGCATGGAAAGCGTGAGGCCGCCGCGGGCTTCCACGCGTTCAATGCGAACCGTGAGCGGCGGTTTGCCGTCGAACAGATGAATCTCACGCGTTCCGCCGGATGTGGAGGCGAGCGATACCGGATGATCCGCACAGAGTGAGAAAAAGCGGTCGAGCCCGGCCGGGGTGAGCGGCAGCTCGCGGCCGAGGCGCG
>USLV01000007.1 GCA_900555705.1 uncultured Oscillospiraceae bacterium
CCGAGGAACACCAGAACCACGTCGCTGCGCTCGGCGGCGGAGACCGCCTCCGCAATCCGGTCACCCTCTTCGCCCTCCGCCGAGGGACGGACATGGGTACAGCCCTGGGCATAGCGGATGTCCGCATCCTCACCGAGGTAGTGCCGCAGGCCCTCCAGAGGGGTATAGCTGCGGCTGGGAGTGCCCATATAATTGCCGAGCAGTGCCGCCCGGTGGTCGGCGTTCGGGCCGATCACCGCCAGCTTCTGCCCCTTCTTGAGCGGCAGGATGCCGTTGTTTTTGAGCAGCACCATGCTGCGGCGGGCGGCCTCACGGTTGAGCGCCTGATGCGCCTTGTCGGCCACGATTTCATAGGGGATATTGCTGTAGGCGACCGTCGCAGGATCGTCGAACATGCCGAGCTTGAAGCGCGCGCGCAGCACACGGCGCAGCGCGACATCCAGCTCCTCCTCGGTGACGAGCCCCTGCTCATGGGATTGCAGCAAGTGCTTGTAGACACCGCCGCAGTTGAGGTCACAGCCACGCTTCACGCCCATTGCCGCGGATTCCGCGATGGTGCTGGTGTAGTGATGGTTAGCGTGAAAATCGTTGATTGCGCCGCAGTCGGAGACGACGTGCCCCTCGAAGCCCCAGCGCTTGCGCAGAATATCGCTGAGCAGCTGGGTGTTGCAGTTGCAGGGCTCGCCGTTGACGGCGTTGTAGGCGCCCATCACCGATTCGACCTTGCCCTCCTTGACGCACATCTCAAAGGCGGGCAGATAGGTCTCGAACAGCTCCTTGTCGTCGATATCGACGTTGAAGGAATGGCGGAGATCCTCCGGGCCGCTGTGCACGGCATAGTGCTTGGCGCAGGCCGCGGCCTTCAGATGAGTGGGGTCGTCACCCTGGAGTCCCTGAATAAAGGCGACACCGAGCTTGCCGGTCAGATAGGGGTCCTCGCCGTAGGTCTCGTGACCGCGACCCCAGCGGGGATCGCGGAAAATGTTGATATTCGGGCTCCAGAAGGTCAGGCCCTTGTAGATACCATAGTCGCCCTTGCGCTGGAACTCGTTGTATTTCGCGCGGCCCTCCTCCGAGATGACCGAGGCCACCTTTTGCAGCAGCGGACGGCTGAACATCGCGGCGAGGCCGATTGCCTGCGGAAAAACCGTGGCGACGCCGGCGCGGGCGACGCCGTGGAGCGCCTCGTTCCAGTAGTTATAGGCACGAATGCCGAGCCGCGGCACCGAGGCGGCATCATAGGTCAGCTGAAAGACCTTCTCCTCGAGGGTCAGGCGGGAGACGAGGTCGTCGACCCGCTGCTCGAGCGGGAGGGACTGGTCACGGAAGGGAAAGTTCTCGGACATGGGATTTCCACTCCTTTTTCAAAATATAAACGAAGAACGGCGGCCCGAAACAGCGCCAGCCGATCCGGGCCGCCGTCAGCGGATTCAGGACAGGAAGTTGAGGTTGGAGATGATCCAGGGCTTGAGAGCGTTGTGGGTCAGCAC
This sequence comes from uncultured Oscillospiraceae bacterium, assembly GCA_900555705.1. Taxonomy (GTDB): domain Bacteria; phylum Bacillota; class Clostridia; order Oscillospirales; family Acutalibacteraceae; genus UMGS1858. The sequence continues at coordinate 1,491 of USLV01000007.1, forward strand.
CAGCTTGAAGCAGCGTGCCTCCACATCGTCCAGCCGCAGGAACACCTTCCCGCCGACATAGGACATCTTATCCTCAAATTTCGAGCGATAGACCTCGTGGAGATCGTCCATGCTGTCGCCCGCCAGCAGTTTGAAGCAGTAGGGGGTGAAGGTATCGCGGTCGAAATCGGAGGGAGAACCGGAGAAATAGATCGCACGGCAGAGGATCGCGGCGGGGAACTCCACGCCGAAGTCGATGCCGTTCTTCTGATCCGCGCTCGCACGCCAGTGCTGCTCACGGCCTGCGATCGCCCGCTCAACACCGTCCGGACGGTCCTCGCTCGAGAGGGTCGCCTTCTGCATGTTCTGCGGCTTGAGATCGGCGTCATAGAGACCGAATTTCAGATCCAGCTTCTTGAGATTGGTGCGATGGAAGCTGAGCTCCGGCAGATGCTGGCCACCCGTGCATTGCAGCAGCAGGGTGTTCCAGCCCGCGCGCAGTGTGATGCTCGTGACGGTCATGTCGGTGCCGCTGCCCTGCAGCTCGCCGTTGAGATAGAGGGTCACCGGCTTCTCCGCGTGCATGCGGAGATCCACCGTGTCGGGGTTGAGCAGCAGGTCGGTCCGATCCTGCGGGGAATGGACAAAGACGGCGAGCGCACAGTCGCCGAGATGGTTCTCAGCGCCGACGATCCGCCAGGTCTCGCCGTCCTCGACCCGGTTGAGGCCGGGATGCAGAGCAGATACCGTCTCCTCCGCCTTCAGCGAGCGACAGAGCATCCGATTGACATGTACGCCGTACATACCGGAGAAGAGCAGCTCGTTCAGGTCGTCGTTCTGAGCGAGGGAAATCTCCGCGCCGAGGGAGGACAACGTCCGAACCAACAGGTTCTTCGCCTTTTTGCTCAGCGTGTTGAGGGACAGCTGGCTGAAATAGAGGCGGCTGCCCGCATAGTCGTGACGGGAGAGCGCGGCGAAGCGGCTGTTGTCCGCCAGCTCGCTGCGCAGGATCGACACCGTCTTGATCGACTCGGCGTTGTTGTTCCACATCCGCCAGTCGACGTCCGGGATGCCGAGCAGGATGGCGTTGCTGTCGGCCTTGTAGCGCAGCAACCCGGTGGCGAGAGCCTCCTCGCGACCGACGCCGAGGCCATAGAGGTTGTTGCCGTACATACCGGCCGTCACCTCGTCCGGCGTGACCGGCATCAGCTGATAGCCCGCGCGGCCGGTGACTTCAAATTCATAGGACAGGAAGGCGGGCACCTTGCGAAGCCCCAGTACCAGCACCTTCTCAAAGTTTGCGGCGGAGATCGCCTCGAGGAAGCGGGTGTCGCCGCTGCCGTCGACGATCAGCAGCGCCTGCTGCTTTTCGCGCATCAGCGCGCGCAGCTGCTCTTCGGTCACCGGCTCATAGGCACAGCGGATCTCGTCCAGCATGGCGGCCGCGACGCCGCCGGTGTTGCCATAGAAATAGGCGGCAGCGGGCTTTTGGATATCCGCGGCTTTCAGACGGCGGCCGAGCTCATTGCGCAGCACCCACGCCATCGGCTCATCCAGCGCCGCGAGATCCACGCCGCAGAGGATGCGGGCGAGGCCGGCAGGCGCGAGATCCAGCACAACCGGCATACCGGCGCCGTTGAAATACAGCGGCAGGGCGTTGAAGTTCAGGTATTCCTCAAAATAGCAGCCGCTGTGTTCCGCATTGAAGCTGATCGAACGGTTGTCGGAGGCAAAGAGGCGGCGCACCGAGCGGGACTTCATAAACGAGCCGTAGGGCGCGGCGCGGCGGCAGTCGATGACCGGCCGATCCTCCGGCAGCGCGTCGTCGCCGGACAGGCAAGCCACGCCGAGCGACTCCCATTCCGCCCGCAGCGCGGCACGGTCGTAGACATCGAAGGTCAGCGTGTCGGCAAAGACCTCGTGCCCATTCAGCAGCATCGACAGCCGAATCGAAGCGGGGCCGGTCACCGCCGGAACCGGAACGGTGAGCGGATCCTCGGTATAGGTGCAGGCCGCGATATCATAGGTTTTTTCGGGCAGAACCGTGCTGCCCTCTGCGGTGGTGAGAACGGCAGTCAGTGTGAAACGTCCGTCCGCGCGGTCGTCATTGAAGAAGGTCAGCGGGAAGGAGGCGTCCTCGCCGCCGAAGACGGCGGACGGCGCGTTCTCCGCAAAGAAGCGGACCGGGATATAGGCCTGCTGCGTCAGCCGCCAGACCGGGTTCGGGATATAGGCCGGGAGATCGTCCTGCGCGCCCGCGTTGAGGGTGCGCAGATAGGGGGTGATGCGGGAGGGCTTGATGCCCGGCGTGGTGTAGTCGTCATAGGTGAGTGCCTGCTCCTTGAACGGCATCGGCTCGAGGCCGTACCAGATCAGGTTAAAGACGCAAACCTGTGCCGCCCATTTCCGCTGGCCGATCAGGTTGTGGTAGGCGTCCTTACCGACCGCCTCGAGACGGCCGTTGAAGCTGTAGAGCGGGGACTGGCCATCCTCGAGACAGACGTTGTCCGGTGTCGAGAAGTACATGCTGCCCATCTCGCCGATCGTGATCGGCTTTTCGCGATGGGTCGGGCAGCCGTAGCCGGGATAGTGCAGCGAGTTGACCTGCATCCGGCCGCCGAGATCGCCGCTGCCGTCGCAGCTGATGATGCGGGAATTGTCGAGCGCGGGGATTTCCTGCGTCAAATCATAGAGTTTTTCCTCGAGGTCGGCAACGTCGCGGATAAAGGAGGAGCCGCAGACCTTATAGGCCGGGATACACTCATTTTCCGGGCTCCACATGACCACCGACGGGTGGTTGCGGTCACGCCGGATCAGGCGGCGAAGATGCCGCTTGCTGTTCTCAAAGAAGGCGGGGCTGTAGCTGAAGATACAGTGGGAGGCCCAGACGCCCGACTCCGACACGAGCAGCATGCCCATCTCGTCCGCGACGTCGTAGAAGAAGGCGGGGAAGGGCTGGGCGTGGAGCCGGATGATGTTGACATGGGCGTCCTTCGCCATCTCATAATAGGCGCGGGCGTATGCCGGGGTCTGAATGGAATAGCCCATATAGTGCCAGGAATCATTCTTGAGGCGAATCGGGCGGCCGTTGAGCAGGAAGTGATCCCCCTCTGTCGTGAAGGTACGGAAGCCGATGCGGACCGCGGTCTCGTCGATCAGCTCCTCGCCGCGATAGAGGCGACCGGTCAGCGTATAGAGATTCGGGCTGTCGATATCCCAGAGCGCGACGTCGCCGACGGCATACTGCCAGCAGAGCTCGCTGCCGTCGCAGTCCGCGTCCAGAATCTGCCGTTCGGACGCATTTTCACAGCCCCATTCCTTCAGGAAGAAGCGGATGCGGAGTCCGGCGGCGTCGGCGGCCTCATAGCGGACGGTCAGCGTCCGCTTATAGACGTCGGTGACGGCAAAAATATCCGCGATATAGGAGGCGGGGCGCACGTCCAGCCAGGCATCCTGCCAAATGCCGCCGACATGGCCGCCCCAGAAGGAGCCGTGGGGGCAGTCGGTGCGGCGCTTGCCGTCCTCATCGTGGTACATGGTCTGATGGATGGTCTGGGCGCCGACGACCAGCTCGTTGTCCGCGCCGTAGTTCACATAGTCGGTGATCTCCAGCTCGATGGGCAGGAACGCCTCCTCGTCCTCGCCGATTTTTTGACCGTTGAGGAAATAGACGCTCTTAAAAGAGACGGCGTCGAAGCGCAGGAACAGACGCTTGCCGCGGCTCTCCTCCGGAACAAAAATGGAGCGGCGGTAGAAGCCGGTGTGCAGGTCGTCCCACTCGGCGGGATATTCGGGATAAAGGCGGAAGTCGCCGCCCATGACGGTGTAGGACTCGCCCGCTGTTGTGCGGGGATAGCCATGGGAAAACGAATTGATATTAAAAGGGGAGGGAACCTGGATTTTAACCGTATCCCATTCCGAGGGGACGGCGTCCAGATGGTCGGCCGCATGGGAGAAATCCCAGAAGCCGTTCAGGCAGGTGGTCTTTCGCATATGTATCCATTCCGTTTCTCCGGCGAAAAAATGGGGACGGGCGGCGTTCGTCTCTCGCCGGGGAGACGGACAGCAAAATAGAAAGACGAGTTCACGTGAACGCGTGCTTCTTCCTTTATACAATATCGGATTTCGGCCCTGTTGTCAATATCCAAAACGGGCAAAACAGGGAAATTTTGTGCCGAAACCGCTGACAGGCTGGGGGTTTTCCACAAAAACGGGAGAGTGGATACGGCGCTTGGGCGCGATACACCGGCACGGTGTGCCGGACAAAAAAGTGCCCCGCCGGGAGCAGAAGCTCCGGCAGGGCACTGCCTGCATACAAATGTCAGGATGCGGACGTATCCGTGGGCGGTCGATTGGATTCCTGCAGGAACTCGCCCAGATACTGCATAACGGCCTCTTCCGCTCCCTGGATTGTGGAGGGGTAGTCGGCATTGTTGCCGAAGGCAGCGTTGAAAACCATGGCGATGGGGGCGCCGAGCTGGCTGACCGCGTTCTGTGCAATCGGGGCGAGGTCATAGCCGCCCTTGTTGTAGATATAGTTCCGCACCATTTCGGCATCCTCGTCGGAGCGCCAGATCGTGGTCTCCCAGGACTGCATGGTCAGCTCCTCCACCTCGAGGAAGCGTCTCGCCAGCGCCTCGAGGACATAGCCGATCTTGTCGAGATCCTCGTTCGTGTTGGTGATACAGAAGACGGGGGCGTTGTGGTCGACCATGCCGATGTAGTCCTTCTGTTCCTTGTCCCACTTGGGCTGCGGCAGGAAGCCGTAGTCATCCTGCATATCCCGCAGCGCGCCCTCACCGGGGCTACAGCAGATGAACAGGCTCTTGCCGTCGACAAAGGCGCCGATGATATCGGAGAAGTCCTTGCCGCTCGAGAGGCCGTGAATACCGTCGTCCCGGATCATCTTACGCATGAATTCCACGATGTCATAGGCGTGCGAGTTGTTGCTGGCGAGCCGCATCACGCCGTTTTCGTCGTTCTGGAAAAAGCGGCCGCCCATCGCCATATAGGCCGCCCGGCAGTAGTCGCCGTCCGGCGCCACGAGACCCCAGCGGTCGTCCTCGGAATCCACCTTGCCGCTGTTATCGCGGTCGAGCATGGCGCGCTTGGCATACTGCACGAATTTGTCATAGGTCCATTCGCCGCGCCGAACCAGCTCATAGGGATCCGGCAGCTGCAGCTCCTCCCAGATGGTCTTGTTGAAATAGCAGGACCAGGTCATATAGAGATGGCTGCAAAAGGGGGCGGAGCTGCCCACTACGCGGTTGTTGATGGTGAGGGTGTCCTGCAGATTCTGGTTCCACCAGGGATGTGACAGATCCATGCCCTCGACCTCCCGGAGATCGCCGAGCAGACCTGCGCCGAGGAACCGGCCGTAGTTCCACATGGTGGAGATGACGAGGTCGGCAAACTTGCCGCCGGCCAACACCTCGGTCTGAACCGCCTGGAACGCATTGTTGACATCCAGCTCCTCAAACTCGATATTGCAGTTAAAGGTGCGTTCGACCTCGTCCACGATGGCGAGGATGGTATCGTTCGGCTGCTCGCCCGCCTCCGGCTGCCAGCGGGTGGTGTAATAGTCGCGCACGGTGAAGGTATAGCCGTCGAGGTCCCGAACCTCCTCCGGGATGTCGGGGTAATATTTGCTCACAAGCCCGGTGTCGGTGACGCCGGAGACATCCTCCCCATCGCCTGTGCCGCCGCTGCAGGCGGCAAGGGGCGTCATCATCAAAACCGCCGATGCCAGAGAAACCAGTCGTATCCAGTGGCTTTTCATGGTCGTGCTCTCCTTTCCAATTGGTGCCGCCGCTTTTTTAAGCAGTGCACGTGAACAGTTGTGTTCTGTATCTTAGAATATTCCTTTTTTCATAAAATGTCAATAAAAAAATCGGAGGTAGAAACAAATTGGCCGAAATCAATAATCGGCCGACTGCTCGTCGGGGCACGCGGCCCTGGATTGTGAGATAGGACGGACGCTTGGTCAGAATGCCCAAGCAGCGCGACGTTCCCTTAGAAAAAACAGGCAGAGTGCGGGCCGGCTGTCGGCAGAAGTTGTCGAACAGAAGCGTGGATTGGGCAATTCCGATAAACCATCCTGTCTCCCAGCCAAAAAGTATGGTAAAAAGTGTTGACAGCGTTCTGCATATATGCTATATTTGAAATGCTGAATTTTAGGCGTATTCACCACCTTGACGAAAACCGGACGCATTTTCGAACCAAAAATTGCCGTTTTAACGAAAAACGGCGATTTTTCATCGTGGATGAGCCGGGCGGTCGTTCAGAGAACCCAATGCTTCATGGAGGTACCGTTATGACTGTTAGGAAAAGTGACGAACATCGGGTGCACCGAGGGGGCCTTCGCACGGCGAAAAAGCTGACGGCATCATTGCTGGCGGCTGTTTTGCTGTTGTCCAATGCCGCCCTTTTCGCCGGTGCGGAGGAGGCGGCGCCGGATGCCGCGCAGGAAGGGACGTCTTCTTCGCAGAGCAATGCGAGCGAGACGGCCTACGTTACCTATCTGGAGAAGTATAAAAATGTTCCGGACGCCACCACCAGCTTCACGGTCAATGCTGCGGGAGAGGGTGTTTTCACTCTGAACGGCATGGAGAACGCCGGTGTTCTCAAAAAGGGTGACGAGGGGACGGCGGATATTTTCACCGGCGATAAGCAGGCTGCCCTCCTGACGGATGAGCAGGGCTATGCCGAGTGGAAATTCACGGTTCCCGAGACCGGCATGTACAATATCGCTGTTACCTATCTCGGTTATAACAGCAAGGGCGGCTCTATTGAGCGCCGTCTGACCATCGACGGCAAGGTTCCGTTCGACGAGGCGGAGTATATTTCGCTCGGCCGTGTGTTCGAGGACGTGTTCACTCTCGATGACAACGGCAACCGCAAGACCGATGTCAACGGCAACGATATCCGGCCGAAGCAGAACGAGGTTCTTCGCTGGATCGATGCCGATCTGCGCGACACCGCCGGTTATTTTGCCGATCCGCTTTCCTTCTATCTGGAGAAGGGCGAGCACACGCTGCGCTTTGATTCGGAGCGCGAGTCTGTGTTGATCGAGAAGTTCGTTTTCTACCGCGCGGAGAGCGCTCCTTCCTATGCGGAAGTCAAGGCGGAATACGAGCGCAGAGGTTATCAGGCCGCTGCCGGCGAGGTGAAGTTCCTGCAGGCGGAGGATCTGTTTGAAAAATCCGATAAGTCCAACTATCCGGTCAACGACCGTACCTCGGCGGCCACCATGCCGCAGGATATCTACTGCATCAAGCTGAACAGCCTCGGCGGCCAGAAGTGGGCCGGCGCCGGCAGCTGGGTCACCTGGCAGGTGACGGTGCCGGAGACGGGGCTTTATAAGATTGCTCCCCGTTCCCGCCAGAATATCTATTCCGGCGTCTATGTCAGCCGGAAGCTGACCATCGACGGCAAGCTGCCGTTTGCCGAGGCGGGCAACCTGACCTTTGACTACAGCACGACCTGGGAGTGCAAGCCGCTCGGCAACGGCGAAGAGGATTTCCTCTTCTATTTCGAGGCCGGCAAGACCTATGAGCTTGGCATGGAAGTGGTGCTCGGCGACATGGGCGACGTGCTCCGCCGCGTCACCGATATCGTCGACAACCTTAATGCCGACTATCGGAAGATTCTGATGATCACCGGTTCTTCGCCGGACAAATATCGCGACTATTCCTTCAGGAAGACCATTCCGGATGTGCTTGATGATATGGCACAGCAGGCGCAGGAGCTCAACGCTGTCGGCGCGCTGCTTGAGAAACTGACCGGCGAAAAGGGCGAGCGCGTTGTCCAGCTGAACAAGCTGGAGTACCTGATCGACCGTATGGTGAAGGATACCAGCGAGATCGCCGGTAAGTTCTCGATGTTCAAGGATAACATTGCCGCGCTCGGCACCTGGGTGCTCGAGACGGCTTCCCAGCCGCTGGAGCTGGACTACATAGCGTTTGTGCCCGCGAATGCGGAGCCGCCGAAGGCGAATGCCGGTTTCTTCACGAATCTTGCCTTCTCCTTCGAATCCTTCCTGTCCTCGTTTATGATTGACTACCAGTCGATCGGTACAACGATCCAGGAGGAGGAGACTTCCAAAAGTATCACCGTCTGGCTGACCAGTGGCCGTGACCAGTCCTCCATCGTGCGGGAACTGATCGACAGCACCTTCACCCCGAATTACAACGTCGGCGTCAATCTGCAGCTGGTTGCGGGCGGCACTATGCTTCCGTCGGTTCTCGCTGGACGTGGCCCGGATGTGGCGATCGGTATGGCGATGGGCGATCCGATCAACTACGCCGTCCGTGGCGCCGTGCTCGGCCTCTCGGACAACGAGGGCTTTAACGAGATCACGAAGCGCTTCCATGAGAGTGCACTGGTTCCCTATCAGTTCAATGGCGAGACCTATGCGCTGCCGGAAACCCAGAGCTTCAATATGCTCTTCTATCGGACGGATATCTTTGCCGAGCTGGGGCTTGAGGCGCCGGAGACCTGGGAGGATCTGGAGATCCTGATTCCCGAGCTGCAGAAGAAGAACATGTCCATCGGCCTGCCGCATGATCTGAACGCGCTGCTGATGTTCATGTACCAGAACGATGCACCTCTGTACCTTGAAAACGGTAAGTATGCCAATCTGGATTCGAAAGAGGCGGTTCAGGCCTTTACGCGTCTGACCGATTACTTCTCACTTTACAAATTCCCGACGGAGTACGACTTCGCGAACCGCTTCCGTTCCGGTGAAATGCCGATTGCACTCGCGGATTATACGATGTATAACCAGCTGACGCTGTTTGCGCCGGAAATCCGTGGCCAGTGGGCCATGACTTCTGTCCCCGGCACGCCGGTGACAGATGAAGAGGGCAAACCGGTTCTGGACGCCGAGGGCAAGCAGGTTGTGAACCACGCTACCCCGTCGGCCGGTGCTTCCGTCATGATGCTCCGCGGCTGCACGGATACGGAGTCCGCCTGGAAATTCATGGAGTGGTGGACCAGTGCGGATGTGCAGGCAAGCTTCGGCACCGAGATGGAAACGGTCATGAGCAATGCGGCCAGACAGCCTACCGCCAACCTCGAGGCACTCTCCAAGATGTCCTGGTCGGTTAAGGACTACAACAGCATTTCCAGCCAGTGGACCAACGTCCGCGGCACACCCGAGGTTCCCGGCAGCTACTACACCGGCCGTATCGTGACTTTTGCTTTCAACCGCGTTGTCAACGAAGGCGTGGATGCGGGAGACGCGCTGCAGAACTACATCGAATCTCTGAACGCAGAGCTGGCGCGTAAGAGAAAAGAATTTGGATTGGATTAAGAGGAGGTAGTATCTATGTTACAGCAGGCAGCAGCGCTTGCGGCAAAAGACATACAGATCAAAAAGAGGCCCCTCGGCAAACGGATTAAGGAAAACGCCTCCTGTTATGGCTTTGCTCTGCCGTACTTCATTATCTTTACGATTTTCACCATCTGCCCGGTCGTAATTTCGATTCTGCTGGGTTTCACGAACTTCAACATGCTGCAGTTCCCGACCTTTACGGGAATCGACAACTTCATCCGCATGTTCCTTGACGATGATATTTTCATCATCGCCATTCGCAACACCTTCCTGCTCGCGGTCATCACCGGTCCGGTCAGCTATATGATGTGCTTTGTGCTGGCCTGGCTGATCAACGACCTGAAGCCCTGGCTGCGCGCCCTCGTGACGGTTGTCTTTTATGCGCCGTCGCTGTCCGCAAACGCGCTGCTGATCTGGACGGTTCTGTTCAGCAGCGACGCCTACGGCTATGCGAATGCCTGGCTGATGGAGTTTGGTCTCATCGATGAGCCGATCCGGTGGTTCACCAATACCACCTACATGATGCCGCTGGTCATTGTGGTGGTGCTCTGGTCCTCTCTCGGCACGAGCTTTCTGTCCTTCATCGCCGGTCTGCAGGGCGTCAACAAGTCCTATTACGAGGCGGGCGCAATCGACGGTATCCGCAATCGTTGGCAGGAGCTCTGGTTCATCACGCTGCCCTGCATGCGGCCGCAGCTGCTGTTCGGTGCCGTCATGACCATCTCGAGCTCCTTTGGTATCGGTGCGGTGGTTACCAGCCTGGTTGGTTTCCCCAGCACGGACTATGCGACACACACCATTATCAACCATCTGGAGGACTTCGGCGGCCAGCGTTATGAGATGGGTTATGCGTCCGCCATTGCGACAGTGCTGTTCCTCGTGATGATTTTGACCAACTATATCGTGAAAAACCTGCTGTCCAAGGTCGGCGAATAAAAGAAGGAGGGGTGAAGTGATGGCAACTAAAGTAGCAAAACGAACCAAACAGCTGAACCGTTCCTTTGCGGGTAATCTGGGCGTTGTGCTTGTGCTGGCGCTGTTCGGCGCGTTCATGATTCTGCCGCTGATCTATACGATTTCCCAGTCGCTCAAACCGTTGGATGAGTTGTGGGTCTTCCCGCCGCGCTTTTTCGTGCGCCAGCCCACGGGCAAGAACTTTCAGGATTTGTTCCGTCTGCTGGACGACTCGATGGTGCCGTTCTCCCGCTACATATTCAATACCGTGGTTATTTCCGTTGTCGGTACCTTCGGCCACGTTGTTCTGGCTTCCATGTGCGCGTTTGCACTCTCCAAGCATGAATTCCCGGGTTCCAAGCTGATGTTCAAACTGATCGTGCTGGCGCTGCTCTTCAATGCGAGCGTCACGGCGATCCCGAACTTCATGATGATGACCTGGCTGCATCTGCTGGATAATCCGCTGGCGCTGATCGTCCCGGCCTTCGGTTCCTCGCTCGGCCTGTACCTGATGAAGCAGTTCATGGAACAGATGGTGCAGGATTCGGTTCTGGAGGCGGCTCGTATTGACGGCGCCGGTGAATGGCGCGTCTTCTGGGGCATTGTCATGCCGACCGTCAAGCCTGCCTGGCTGACGCTGATCATCTTCTCCTTCAAGGATTTGTGGAACATCGGTGCTACGAACTACATCTACAGCGAGAATCTGAAAACCCTGAACTATGCGATGTCTCAGATCCTGGCTGGTGGTATCGCGCGTGCCGGTGTCGGCGCGGCGGCGGCCGTGATTATGATGATCGTGCCGATTACTGTTTTCATCATTACCCAGAGCAACGTCGTCGAGACGATGGGTGCATCCGGTATGAAAGAGTAGGTGAAGAAGGTGTTGAGAGCTTTGAAAAAACAGTCAAAGAAGTGGCTCGCCCTGATAGGCGTCCTGCTGCTTGCCGTGAGCTGCTGCTTCGGCGCTGCGGCCAGTGTGTTCGTACCGTATTCCACCTATACATACGACTACGACGGCGACTATCTGGAAAGCCCGCATGCCTATGTCCCGGAGGTACGGCTGACCAGCACGGATATGGGTATCCCGGCGTCCGGGGATAAGTCCCCGCTGATGGATGCAGGCGATATGGTGGTGGGGCCCGAGGGCAACATCTATATCGCCGATACGGCGAGCAACCGGATTCTTGTGCTCAGCCCGGAAATGAAAATGCTCGGATCCCTCTCCTATTTTTATAACGAGGGCTCGATCCAGGAGTATCTTGATGCGCTGATTGAGGGCGAGATCACGGGCAAAACCATTCCGGAGGAGTATCTGGAGGATCCCTGGGCGTATTACGAAGAGGTGCTGTCCGGTGGCCCGGAGGATCCCTCGGTTAACACGCTGAACGCTCCCGAGGGCATCTTTGTAACGGCGGACGGTCATCTGTATGTGGCCGACACGGGCAATAAGCGTGTGCTGGAATTCAAGCAGAACGCAGAAGGTGACTACGAGAACTGGGATCTGGTTCGGGAGATCAAGAATCTGGAATCCGATGTCCTGAGCGAGGAGTTCATCTTCCAGCCCGGCGACCTCGTGGTTGACAGCGCCGGCCGGATCTATGTCAATGTCAAAAACGTTAACTCCGGTATTGTGGAACTCAGTGTGGAGGGAGAGTTCGTCTCCTTCTACGGCGCGCAGAAGGTGCAGCAGAGCGTGGTCGACTGGTTCCTCCGTCTCTTCATGACCGATGAGCAGAAGGCGCGTACCGTCAATATCATTCCCCGTCAGTACAACAATATCTCGATCGATTCGAAGAACTTTATCTGGCTGACGGCGAATTCGATGGACACGTTTGAGCAGTTCTCTTATCTGGAGAGCGGCGATTCCGCGGCAGCCCCGATCAAGCGTCTGAACCCGAACGGCGACGACGTGCTGGCAAGACAGGGTGTCTGGGCGCCGGGTGGCGATATCATCGACGCGACCACCGTTTCCTCCATTGTGGATGTCGCTATCAAGGACAACGGCACCTATACCATGCTGGATGATAAGCGCAACAAGCTGTTTACCTATGACGCCAACGGCAACCTGCTGTATGCTTTCGGCGGAACCGGTTCGCAGCTCGGCGTGTTCCAGCTGGTCGGCTCGATTGTCTATTACGGCGACGACCTGCTGGTGCTGGACAAGGGCGCCGGCACCGTCACCCGGTTTGTGATGACGGATTATGCACGGCTGATCGAAGAAGCGATCGACGCGGATAACAACAGCGAGTTTGAGAAATCCATGGAATGCTGGCAGGCGGTTCACAAGCGTAACGCGAATCTGGATCTCGCCTATGTCGGTATGGCCAAGAGCCATCTGAGAAATGCGCGCACGGCGGAGGATCCGCTGGCGGCCTATCAGACGGCGATGGATTACTATGAAAGAGCCCGTAACACCGAAGGATATTCGCAGGCGTTTAAGGAGTACCGCTCCCTTTATGTGCGGGAGAACATCGTGCTGGTGTTGGCTGTGCCGGTGGTGATCGGTGTGTTGATCTATCTGGCCACCCGTGCCATGAAGAAAGTCAACGCCAAGATCCACGTGTCGGGTGAAGCCACGACGCTTCCGCAGGAGCTGATTTACGGCTGGCGGACGATTTTCCATCCGCTCAACGGTTTCTGGGAGATCAAGCGTGAAAAGCGCGGCTCCTTCCGGGCGGCAACCATCTTCCTGATCGCTACAGTTGTGGCCTTCTGCTACAACGCGACCGGCACTGCGTATCTGTTCCGTACGGCGAATGTCGAAGACATCAGCCTCCTGCAACAGGCAGCCAATGTGCTGATCCCGGTGGTGCTGTGGGTGCTGGCCAGTTGGGCGCTGACCACCCTGATGAGCGGCGAAGGCAGCATGAAGGATATTTATATTGCGCTTGGCTATGCGCTGATTCCGATGATTATCCTGGTGATTCCCGCTACGCTGCTCAGCAATGTGTTGACGCTGGATGAGCAGGCTTTCTTCACCTTCTTCCTGACGCTGTCCTATCTCTGGGCTGGATTGCTCATTGTCTTCGGTTCTATGGTTATTCAGGATTATACCTTCGGCAAAAACCTGCTGACGGTGATCCTGTCGGTTGTCGGTATGGCTGTGATTCTCTTCCTGGTGCTGCTGCTGATTACACTGACACAGAAGATTGTCGGATTCTTCGGCGGCATATATGAAGAGATCGTCTTCCGCCTGTAGAGAATGGAGAACGCTATGAAAAGAAGAATGAAATATCTGGCACTGAGCTTATCGATTCTTTTGCTTATGAGTGTTTTCATGGGCACCTTTACGCTGGCTGAGGAGGACGCGGCGACGGATCCCACCGTCAGTGGTGATGCCGCTGCGGCGGATGCAGATGGCGGGACCGCAGAAGGGGATGGTGAATCCTCTGAAGACGGCGAAGAGGGATCGGAGGGTGACGAAGAGGCCGTTGAAACTGTCGACGGCGTCGAGATTCTCCCCCTCGACCATATGTATGATGTCACGGCTGAGGGCGTTCTCAGCATCCTGTCGGAGTATACCGCCTCTGCCGGCGACGTTAAGGTTCGTTCGGTTATGCGCGCGGAGGACTTCGCGCTGGAAGCGCTGCCGACCCTGCTCGGTGTGTACTACATCGAGGACGGAAAGAAGGCTGTGGCGATTGATCCCAGTGCGGCGGACGGCTATAATATCTACCGCATTGCCGGCAAGGACTACGGCGAGATTTTCACGGTTCATGTGTTGGCTAACGCGGAGGTCGATCTCACGGAAATGACCGACGAGGAGCGCGTGGCGTGGAAGCTGTCCCACCGGGGTAAGTTTGCATCTCCCGAACAGCGCCTCCGTTATATGACGGAAGTCTACAGCACAGGTGGCCGCAGCCTGTATGTGGACAAAGACTTGGCGGAGATCGCGGTTTTCGACAGCAACACCAACGATTATTACTTCTCTTCCCCCTATAATTACGGCATGTCCATGGGCAGCAGCCTGCTGAAGGATCAGATGGCCTCTCTGGTGCAGGTCATGTTCTATGACAGTCAGAGCAAGCCGACCACCTATACGAGTTTCGCGGATGCTGTTTCGAAGCAGCAGTTTGAGACCGAGGAGATTGAAAACGGTATCCGGTTCAATTTCCAGATCGGTAAGCTGCAAACGGAGTCTGCACTGCCCTATGCGGCGGAGGCCACCCGGTTTGAGGAAAAGGTCATCAAGGTGCTCGAGGAGAAGAGCAAGACCTCTTCCGAAGCTGCCTTTGCGCTCCGGAAGGTCAAGGCCTACTGGACCCGCTATACCTATAGTGAACTGAGCTCCTCCCAGAAGCAGTCGCTGCTTGTCAACTATCCCGGCCTCGAAGATGCGGATCTTTATGTGCTGCGTCCCGTTGTGGAGCGCGAGCAGGAGATGCTGCTCGGCTATCTGGAGAATTTGACGGACTACGGCTGGGAGGACTACCTGGACGATAAGAAGGTTTCGGGCTATGTCTCGAAGGAGTCGGCGGTTGCCCTCTTCAAGTTCCCGCTGGATATCACGCTGGACAGCAACGGCGATCTGATTGTGGACCTGCCGGCCGACGAGATCGAGTATGACCGCGATGAGTTCACGCTTTTCCGTATTACGCTGATGCAGTATTTCGGCGCGGCGAAATCGACGCAGGACGGCTGGATGTTTGTTCCGGACGGTTCCGGCACATTGATTAACTTCAACAAGGAAAAAGCCAAAACCTCGCTCAACACCATCCGCCGCGTCTACGGCGATGACTATGCGCTGACCAACACGACAGAGTATCTCAACCTCGCCCAGTCCGCGTATCTGCCGGTCTATGGTCTGCACAGCCGTGCCACCGGCTATATGGCGATCATTGAGCAGGGCGATGCCATGGCGCGAATCACGAGTGAGAGCGGCAATATCCAGAGCGATTTTGAAACAATTTACTCTGATTTTATCTATGCCAATGTGCAGACACTGGATTATTCGGACGGTGTGAAGGCGAACGGCTCCTGGACCTACTACAACAAGAATTACTATAAGGGTTCTTACCGCATCCGCTATAAGCTGTTCCATGGCGAGGACGTCACCTATGTGACGATGGCCAAGGCCTATCGGAATTATCTGCTTGAGAACGATGTCCTGAAGGAGAAGCTGACACTCAGCAACGACAGCACCCCCTTCTATCTGGAGACGCTGGGTTTGATCGATAAGACGGCCTCCTTCTTCGGCATCGTCTACAACAAAAAAATTCCGATGACGGAGTTCTCCGACGCGCAGAACATGATCAACACCTTGCAGGAGGCCGGTATCGGCAACGTCAGTCTCCGCTATCGCGGCTGGATGAATGGTGGCCTGAACTATGCGGTTCCTTCCAAGCTGAAGGTCGAGAGCAAGCTCGGCGGCAAATCCGGGCTGCAGGAGCTGGTCAGCTTTATGAAGGGCAAGAACATGACGCTGTTCCCCGAGGTGGATTTCGCGGTTGTTCGCCGCGACGGTTTCTTCGATGGCTACAGCACCATGTCCGATTCTCCGAAGACGCTGGATAAGAAGACGCTGACCATGACCCCGGCGACGGAGATCCACAACATTCTGGAGATCACCAACAACTATTTCGCGATTGCGCCGAAGTCGAGCACTCGGTATTTCCAGAAGTTCTTCAATGACTATGCGAATTTCCAGATCGGTAGTGTCAGCCTCGGCACGATGGGCAGCATGCTGTATTCCGATTTCGGCGGCAATGAAAACGGCACCAATCGCCAGCAGGCACAGGAGATTCTGATGAAGAACCTTGCTGACAATCAGGAGCGAATGGGACGGCTGATGGTCGAAGGCGGCAATGCCTATACCTATGGCTTCGCCACCGACATTCTGGATATCCCGCTGAGCGACAGCACGAACGTCCTCTCGGACGAGAGCGTACCGTTTATGCAGATTGTGCTCCATGGCTACAAGCAGTATGCCGGTGAGGCGATGAATCTCGCGGATGATATGTCGCTGGCGATTCTCAAGAGCGCGGAATACGGCGCCAACCTCCACTTCACTCTGAGCGCGAAGGATACCGGCGAACTGAAAGACACCGTTTATTCCCACTACTACACAGTGGACTTCGATACCTGGAAGCAGGACGCGATTGATCTCTATAAAAAGTTCGATCCGGTCTTCAGAAAGCTGCAAAATCAGACGATCGAGAAGCATGAAAAGCTCCAGGCGGGCGTCTATATGACGACCTACGAGGACGGCACCCGGATTGTTGTCAACTATAACAACGCCGGGGCCGAGGTTGATGGGAATAAGATCGCGGCAAAAGACTTTGCGGTTTTGTAAGCGGACATGAAACGACACATTTTTGAGATGATGGGGTTGGAAATATGAGTACTGCTAACACATTGCAAGTCAAAGCCAGGCGGCGGATGTCTTGCGAACGGAGAAAGCAACGAAGCTATTGGGTGTTCCTGATTCCTTTCCTGATCGGATTCGTTGTGATCTTCGCCGGAATTTACATCAATTCCATTTGGTACAGCTTCAACAAAGTGGAGCTGCAGGGTTCGAAAGGCTTCTCGCTGAGCTTTGTCGGCCTCGACAACTACAAATACGCCCTTTTCACGGATCCGGATTTTATCAGCAACATCCGCTCCTCTGTGATCGGCATGCTGACGAATATCCCGATGGTTGTGCTCTACAGCCTCTTTGTGGCGGTGATCCTGAGTCAGAATATCAAAGGCCGGGCGGCCTTCCGGGCAATCTTCTTTATCCCGGTTATTCTGGCAACTGGTTTCATGACCAAGGCGGATATGACCAACAATGTGGCCGGTGAGCAGATGTGGTCGACGCTCGGCGAATCGGTCCAGGCCTCCGGAACGGTGGCCAACGGCCTGATGGATGCGCTGGATTTGCAGGAATATCTGATGAATCTGAGCTTCAGCCCAGCCCTTTCCGGCTATGTCGTTTCGGCCGTCACCGGCATTTTCGACATCGTGAACCTCTCGGGCGTACAGATGCTGATTTTCCTCGCGGGTCTGCAGTCGATTTCGCCTTCGATTTATGAATCGGCGGATATCGACGGCGCAACCGCCTGGGAGTCCTTCTGGCTCATCACGTTCCCGCTGATCAGTCCGATTATCATGGTGAACGTCATCTATACGATCATCGACTCGTTCACGAGAAGCGATAACGTCATTATGAATCAGATTCAGACGCAGGGCTTCAAGAGCAATGCCATGGGCTCCGCCTCGGCAATGGCCTGGTTCTATTTCCTGGTGGTTGCGGTCTGCATTGTGATCATCACAGCAATCATCCGCGGCTATATCTACTACCAGCAGCGTGATTGAGGAGGGCTGATACGATGAATGATACCGCAGCTTTGAAAAACAAGGCCAAAGAAAAACCCAGAAAAGAAAAGAAGGCCAAGATTCCGCTTCGCGATCGCATGACCGCGAGCAATATCAAAAGCTTTCTCGGTCGGCTCTTCATTTATGTTCTGCTGATCGAAATCGCGTTTATTATCATCTTCCCTCTGATGACCAAGTTCTCCTCGGCGCTGATGAGCCGGGAGGACATGTTCGATCGCACCGTCTCGTTTATTCCGCGTAATCCGACGATCGAGAACTTTGTGACGGCGTTTACGGATTCCTACTATCTGGAAGCCCTGCTGAACACCTTCCTGATGGCGTTGATGGCGGCGGTGCTGCAAACCCTGATCTGTTCGCTTACCGGTTATGGCCTGGCCAAGCTGAAGAGTAAGCTGGCGACGGTGGTGTTCGGCCTCGTGGTGCTGAACATCCTGATCCCGCCGCAGGTCATTCTGGTTCCGCTGTATCTGAAGTTCCGTTTCTTTGACGTCTTCGGAATTCTCGAGTTGATTACCGGCATGAAGGGCCCCAGCCTGATGAATACGCCCTTCCCGCTGCTGATTCTCTCGCTGACCGGCTATGGCTTCAAGAACGGCCTGTACATCTTCATCATGCGGCAGTTCTACAAGGGCGTACCGGAGGAGATTGAAGAGGCTGCTGCGATCGACGGCTACGGCACCATTGCGACCTATTTCAAGATTGTGCTGCCGATGGCGGTTCCGATGATGATTACCATCTTCATGTTCGCCTTCTCCTGGCAGTGGACCGACACCTTCTATTCCGGTATCTTCTTCTCGAATTTCCGGGTTCTGGCCAACACCATCTTCACGATGAAGGGCGCGTTTGCCTCCGGTGTCTCCGCTTATCAGGGCGCGATCCTGCTGCATACCGGCGTCCTGATCGCCATAGCGCCGCTGATTTTGATCTATACTGTTGCACAGCGTTGGATCATCGGCGGTATCGAGAGAAGCGGTCTGGTCGGTTGATACCTGCGGGTGCCGGCTCTCGTTTCCGAAGTATTTATAAAACACCGGTCGGGTTTTTCCCCGGCCGGTGTTTTATTCCGTGGCGTTCTCGCGCCTTCCGGCCGCTGCCCACTGTAGTTATGAGAAGGCATCATGGGGAAGACTGTCTGCCGGAGGATCTGTCTCTTATACACATCTCCGAGCCCACGAGACCTCTCTACATCTCGT
>USLV01000008.1 GCA_900555705.1 uncultured Oscillospiraceae bacterium
GCCGCTGCCGAGATCGAGACCGGCCCGAAGTGCCCCGGTGATATAGTCCTTGGCTTTCCCGACCGCGTCTTCGAGCGGAAAGCCCAGCGCGAGATTACTGGCAATTGCGCTCGACAGGGTACAGCCGGTGCCGTGAGTGTTGGGATTTTCGATGTGCTCGCCCGCAAACCAGCGGACGGAGCCGTCCTGGAACAACAGGTCGTCCGCTGTCTCCGCGAGATGGCCGCCTTTGATGAGGATTGCACCGCGATAGTGTTCGGCAATCTGCGCCGCTGCCCGCTCCATATCCGCCTTCGAGCGGATCGTAAGGCCGCTCAGCACCTCTGCTTCCGGCAGATTCGGCGTGATCACCTCGGCGAGCGGGAGCAGCGTTTCGATCAGCGCGCGGGCGGCTCCCTCCGCGAGCAGACGGCTGCCGCTTGTAGCGACCATGACCGGATCAAGCACGATATGCGATGCGCCATAAAAGGCGAGACGCTCCGCGATCACGCCGATCAGCGCCTCGCTGCTCACCATGCCGATCTTGACCGCATCGGGCCGGATGTCGGTGAAGATGCAGTCGAGCTGCTGCCGCAGGAAATCCGGGTCGGTCTCCCGGATGCCATAGACGCCGGTGGTATTCTGGGCGGTCAGGGCCGTGATCGCACTCATGGCGTAGACGCGATGGGCGGTCATGGTCTTGATATCCGCCTGGATGCCCGCGCCGCCGCTGCAATCAGAACCGGCGATGGTCAGTACTGTTTTCATCAGATTGTCTCCTTCAAATGGAATTTCGCCCGGTGCTCTGCTGGGACAGCGCGAGCAGCTGTCGGGCGGCCTGCTCCTTATCCGGCTGGGCAAAAAGGGCGGAGACGACCGCGACGCCGTCCGCGCCGCAGCCGCCGAGCTCGCCAATATTCCCGGCGTGGATGCCGCCGATGGCGACAACCGGAATGTGCACGGCGGCACAGATGCGGGCGAGCCCCTCGGGAGTCAGGGTGGAGGCATCCCGCTTGGTGCCGGAGCCGAAGACCGCGCCACAACCGAGATAATCCGCGCCGCCCGCCTCAGCGGCCAGCGCCTCCTCCACGTTGTGGGCACTGACGCCGATGATTTTGTCCGGCCCGAGCAGCCGCCGCGCCTCCGCGAGCGGCGCATCTCCCTGGCCGACGTGCACGCCGTCGGCATCCGCCGCAAGCGCGGCCTCGACGCTGTCGTTGACGATCAACGGCACGCCAAAGCGGCGGCAGACCGGCAGCAGCGCCCGCGCCTCGGCGGCCAGCGCCTCCGCCGAAAGCGTCTTGTCCCGCAGCTGCACCAGTGTTGCGCCGCCGCGCAGCACCTCCTCCACCGCCGCGGCCAGTGTCTCACCCGGTTGCAGCCAGCTGCGGTCGGTCACCGCGTACAGCCGCAGCGTCTCTCCGGAAAAGCTCATCCGCCGTCCCCTCCTCAGTCCGATATGGATATCTATCAGTATAGCAAAGCAGACGGCGCTTGACAAGCCTGTTCCGGGGGCGTATACTGTCAGAAGAAAAGCAGGGGGTGCCGCGGCGGGCGGCTGAGAGGGCGTGGCCCAACCCTTTGAACCTGTTGGTTAGGACCAGCGCAGGAATGCTTGGCGATATGGCGTGCTGCCGATGTGCCGACCCTCCTGTGGGGTCGGCTTTTGTTTTTGTCTGGATGGGAGGCGAGAGCCGGATGATATGCAACGGCAAGAAAATTCCGCTGTCCGCGCCGGTGACGGTGCGGGCGTTTCTGGAGGCGCAGGGCTATAATCCCGCGCGCGTGGCGGTCGAGCGGAACGGCGAGGTAATCCGCCGGGCCGCGTTCGACCAGGTACTGCTGACTGACGGGGACATCCTCGAGGTGGTTGGCTTTGTGGGGGGCGGCTGATGGTGACTGGTGAGGAGCTGCGGGCGGCGCGTGTCCTGCGTCAGGGAGAGGAGACGGTGCGGCGGCTCGAGTCCGCGACGGTCGGTATCGCCGGTCTCGGCGGCCTCGGTTCGCATATCGCGGTGCTGCTGGCGCGGCTGGGGGTCGGCCGTCTGGTGCTCGCGGATTTCGATACGGTGGACGTCACGAACCTCCACCGTCAGCACTATTTTCTGCCGCAGCTCGGCATGCACAAAACCGACGCGCTGGCCGTCCAGCTGCGGGAGATTGACCCCGGACTGCTCTGCGAGACCCACCCGGTGCGGGTGACGGCGGAGAACGCGGTGCCGCTGTTCCGGGACTGCGACGTCGTCTGCGAGGCGTTTGACCGCCCCGACCAGAAGGCGATGCTGATCGAGACGCTGCTGGCCGGCCTGCCGGCGGTGCGGGTGGTCTCCGGCTCCGGGATGGCGGGGATCGGCTCCGTCAATGAGATTCGAACCGAGCAGGCGTTCCGGCGGCTGTATATCTGCGGTGACCGGGAGACGGATGTCGCGGAGGCTGGCAGCCTGGCGGCGTCCCGCGTCGCGGCCTGTGCGGCGCACGAGGCGCATATGGCGCTGCGTCTGCTTCTGGGGCAGGAGACCCCGTGATACAAAAAGGAGGCATTTTCATGAACGATACCTTTACACTCGGCGGGAAAGCATTTTCCTCCCGCTTTATTCTGGGCTCCGGGAAGTATTCGCTGGAGCTGATCCGCGCGGCGGTGGAAAACGCCGGTGCCGAGATTGTGACGCTGGCGCTGCGCCGGGCCAACGAGGGCGGCGTCGCCAACATCCTCGATTATATCCCCGAGGGGGTCACGCTGCTGCCCAACACCTCCGGCGCGCGCAACGCGGAGGAGGCGGTGCGGATCGCGCGGCTGGCCCGCGAATGCGGCTGCGGCGGCTTTGTCAAAATTGAGGTCATCCGGGACTCGAAATATCTGCTGCCGGATAACGCTGAGACGGTCCGCGCGACCGAGATCCTCGCGAAGGAGGGCTTTGTCGTGCTGCCGTATATGTACCCCGATCTGAACACGGCGCGTGATCTTGTGAGCGCGGGCGCGGCGGCCGTGATGCCGCTCGCGGCGCCGATCGGCTCCAACCGCGGGCTCTGCACCCGGGATTTCATCCGTATCCTGATCGATGAGATTGATCTGCCGGTGATCGTCGACGCGGGCATCGGGCGGCCGTCGCAGGCCTGCGAGGTGATGGAGATGGGCGCGGCGGCCGTGATGGCCAACACCGCTATCGCCACAGCAGGCGATATCCCCGCCATGGCGAGTGCTTTCCGAAAGGCGATCGAGGCGGGCCGCACGGCCTGGCTCGCGGGACCCGGCCGGGTGCAGCAGGAGGCGGCCGCCTCCTCGCCGCTGACCGGCTTTTTACAGGATTGAGGAGGCGTGCGAAGCATGATTGACCGCCAGACCAACCATATGGCATATCAGCCCGGCATGCAGCAGATCGACTCGAATCTGATGGATACCGTTCTCGAACGGATGAATGCCTGCGATTTCGACGCTTTCACGGAGGCGGATGTCCGCCGTGCGCTCGGGCGGGAGGTGCTCTCCCCAGCGGACTTCGCGGCGTTGCTCTCGCCAGCGGCCGAGCCGTTTCTCGAGGAGCTCGCCCTGCGCGCCCGCGCCGAGACGAGGAAGCACTTCGGCAACTCCGTCATGATGTTCACGCCGCTCTATATCGCCAACCACTGCGAGAACTACTGCATCTACTGCGGTTTTAATTGCCACAATTCCATCCGCCGCGCGAAGCTCAGTATGGAGGAGATCGAGCGGGAGCTGCAGGCGATTGCGGCCACCGGCTTGCAGGAGATTCTGATCCTGACCGGGGAGAGCCACACGATGTCGCCGGTCTCCTATATCGGCGAGGCCTGCCGCCTCGCGAGCCGCTATTTCCGCGTCGTCGGGGTCGAAATCTATCCGCTGAATACCGATGAATATGCCCATCTGCATGCCTGCGGCGTCGACTATGTCACAGTGTTTCAGGAGACCTATAATCCGGACAAATATGAGACGCTGCACCTCGGCGGACACAAGCGCATCTTCCCCTATCGCTTCCATGCGCAGGAGCGCGCGCTGATGGGCGGGATGCGCGGCGTCGGCTTTGCCGCGCTGCTGGGGCTGGATGATTTTCGGAAGGATGCCTTTGCGACCGGGCTGCACGCCTTCCTGCTGCAGCGGAAATATCCGCATGCCGAGATCGCGTTTTCCTGTCCGCGACTCCGCCCGATCATCAACAACGACAAGATCAACCCGCGCGACGTGCATGAGCGGCAGCTCTTACAGGTGGTCTGTGCCTATCGGATTTTCCTGCCGTTTGCGAGCCTCACCATCTCGACCCGGGAGCGGGCGGGCTTCCGGGACAACATCATCGGTATTGCCGCCACCAAGATTTCGGCGGGCGTCTCGACCGGCATCGGCGCGCACAGCGGCGAGGAAAAGGGGGACGAGCAGTTCGAGATCTCGGACAGCCGCAGTTTTGAGGAGGTCTACCGCGCAATTGAAGCGCAGGGCCTGCAGCCGGTGATGGCCGATACGCTTTATGTCTCGTGAAAAACGCAGCCGTCTGATCTGCGTGACGCAGCGGACGGCCTGTATCGATGATTTTATCGCCCGGATGGAGGCGATTATCACGGCGGAACCCGCGCGGGTGATCCTGCGGGAAAAGGATCTGTCGGCGGCGGAGTACCGCGCGCTGGCCGAGCGGCTGCTGCCCGTCTGTCGGCGGTACAGTGTGCCGTTGACGCTGCGTTATGCGGCGGGGGAGAGGGCGCTGCCCGATTGTGCCCTGCAAATTCCCTTTGCCGCGGCAGGAAAAGCGCCACCGGGCATACCATACGGCGTCTCGGTACACGCGGCGGCGGAGGCAGCCGCCCTTCGGGACAGCGTCGCCGACTATCTTATTGCGGGCCATATCTATCCGACCGCCTGTAAGGCGGGTGTGCCGCCGCGGGGAACCGCTTTTCTGGAAGAGGTGGTGCGGTCGGCGGCCCAGCCGGTCTTTGCCATCGGCGGCGTGACCCCCGTCCGTGTGCGGGAGGTGCTGGCGGCCGGGGCCGCCGGGTATTGTGTGATGAATGCGCTGATGACCGCGCCCGACCCGGTCGGTCTGATGCGGCGATATGAAGAAGAGGAAGGTGCTATATGAACTATCGGACACAGATGGAGGCCGCCAAAAACGGCATTGTCACCCCGCAGATGCGGACGGTGGCGGAGAAGGAGCAGCGGGACGCGGAATGGGTGCGGGCGCGCGTCGCGGCGGGTACCGTCGCGATCCCCGCGAATATCCATCATACCGCGCTCTCGGCAGAGGGCATCGGGGACGGGCTGCGCACCAAGATCAACGTCAATCTCGGCATCTCCGGCGATGCGAAGGACTATGAAAAGGAGATGGAGAAGGTTCGGATATCGGTCGCTCTCGGCGCGGAATCCATCATGGATCTTTCGAACTACGGCAAGACCCGTGAGTTCCGCGAGCGGCTGGTCGCCTTTTCCCCGGCGATGATCGGCACCGTACCGATGTACGACGCCATCGGCTATCTCGAAAAGGATCTGCTGGACATCACGGCGGAGGATTTCCTGCGCGTGGTGGAGGCGCATGCGAAAGAGGGTGTGGATTTCATGACCATCCATGCCGGGATCAACCGCCGGGCGGTGGAGGCCTTCCGCCGGGAGGGGCGTCGCATGAACATCGTCTCGCGCGGCGGCTCGCTGCTGTTCGCCTGGATGATGATGACCGGCAATGAAAATCCGTTTTTCGAGCGGTATGACGATGTGCTGGAGATCCTGCGCGCCCACGACGTCACCATCTCGCTCGGTGACGCGCTGCGGCCGGGCTGTATCGACGACAGCTCGGATGCCGGGCAGATCGGCGAGCTGCTCGAAATCGGCCATCTGACCCGCCGCGCCTGGGATGCGGATGTGCAGGTGATGGTCGAGGGGCCGGGGCATATGGCGATGAACGAGATTGCCGCCAACATGCAGCTGGAGAAACGGCTCTGCCACGGCGCGCCGTTTTATGTGCTCGGCCCGCTGGTCACAGACATCGCCCCCGGCTATGACCATATCACCTCTGCCATCGGCGGTGCAATCGCGGCCTCGAACGGTGCGAATTTCCTCTGCTACGTCACTCCGGCTGAGCATCTGCGCCTGCCGGATCTCGACGATGTGCGTGAGGGGATCATGGCCTCGAAGATCGCGGCTCACGCGGCGGATATCGCGAACGGACTGCCCGGTGCGCGTGACCGCGACAACGCGATGTCGGATGCGCGCCACCGCCTCGACTGGGAGGAGATGTTCCGTCTCGCGATTGATCCGGAGAAAGCCCGGCGGTACTATGAATCCACACCGCCCGCCGAGCGGCATACCTGCTCCATGTGCGGCAAGATGTGCGCGGTGCGCACCACCAACCGCATCCTGGAGGGCCAGGAAGTCACCTTCTGTTCCGAAAAGGACAGCTGCGGCGGATAACCGCCGCATGTAAGCGCCTCTGCGTTCCCGAACGCGGAGGCGCTTTTGATATCTCTGGAGCACAGACCGCGAAGAATCGTGGGATTTGCGACAGTATCAGGGCGACTTCATGAACAATTTGTAAAATCAGGAAAAAAAGCGAAGAAAAAATTTTGTGAATTTGCTGTTTTGTCTTGAAATGCCGACGGTTTTTGTGTATGATATATATAATAGCTATATATGTTGTCCGCAGAGAGCGGGCAGCTACCCAGAGGGGTAAGGCTGGAGGCGGATTTTCGCGGTTTTTGCTGTGGAAATACGGAGAGAGGACGACAGGGAGAGCTTCCCTGTCTGCGCCGTATGGGCAGAACCGGCGGGAGGACGCGAATTTAAAGTGAAGGAGACGTTTTGTATGTCCAACCGACTTTTCCAGGGAGTAGTTCATCAGATGCGCGACGCGATCGACCGCACCATTGGTGTGATTGATGAGAGCATGGCCATCATCGCCTGCAGTGATCTCGGCCGTATCGGTGAGGTCGCGGAGGGGATCACGGCGGATTCGTTTGCCACCCAGGATGCCTTTGTACTCGATGGATATACCTACAAGACCTTTGGCTCCCGTCCCCACAGCGAACACATCCTGTTTGTCGAAGGGGCGGATGAGCAGGCGGAGAAGTTCGCCGCGCTGCTGACCGTCTCCCTCGCCAGCATCAAGCAGTACTACGATGAGAAATATGACCGCGGGAATTTCGTCAAGAACGTCATTCTCGACAACATCCTGCCGGGCGATATCTATCTGAAGGCCCGGGAGCTGCGGTTCAATAACGACGTCAACCGCGTCGTTTTGCTGATCCGGATTTCCTCGAATTCGGATATTTCGGCCTTCGATATTGTCCAGAACCTTTTCCCGGACAAGAACAAGGATTTCGTCATCAATATCAACGAGACCGATATCGCGCTGATCAAGGAGATCCGCGCCGGGATCGAATCGAAGGATCTCGAGAAGCTCGCGCGCTCGATTGTGGATACGCTCAGCGGCGAGTTCTATACCCGTGCCAACGTCGGTATCGGCACGGTTGTTGAGGGTATCAAGGATCTTGCCCGTTCCTTCAAGGAGGCGCAGGTCGCGCTCGAGGTCGGCAAGGTGTTTGATACCGAGAAGACCATTGTCAACTATGACAATCTTGGCATTGCCCGTCTGATCTATCA
Organism: uncultured Oscillospiraceae bacterium; assembly: GCA_900555705.1. Taxonomy (GTDB): domain Bacteria; phylum Bacillota; class Clostridia; order Oscillospirales; family Acutalibacteraceae; genus UMGS1858. The sequence continues at coordinate 7,568 of USLV01000008.1, forward strand.
GCTGCCGACCACGCTGTGTGAGATGTTCCTCCGCGAGGTCTTCAAGCGTGGCTCGATCAGCTCGCTCGACCAGGAGACGCTGTTTACCATCCAGCGCTTCTTCGAGAACAACCTCAACGTCTCCGAGACATCACGGAAGCTCTTTGTCCACCGCAACACACTGGTCTATCGGCTTGAGAAAATCAAGCGGCTGACCGGACTCGATCTGCGGGAGTTCGACGATGCCATCGTGTTCAAGGTGGCGCTGATGGTCAAGAAATATCTGATGGCCAACCCGGTCAAATATTAAGCGCCCGGGGGTTATCGGCAGAACCGCGAGGCGCCGCCGCCGGCTTTTCACGGCGGCGCCTTTTTTGTAATGGGATCTGCGGGTTCCCAAAATTTGTGCCTTGCTTTTGAGCGGGGAAAGGGATTAGGATAAAGAATAGGAAATGGCTGTCCTGTGGCGTCGAACGGCGCCGGGGAGCAGGAAAGGGTGGACCCATTGACAATGACAGGAAGTGTCCCTTTGATTGAGTTCAAGGGTGTTCATAAAACGTATGACAGCGGTATCAAAGCGCTGCGAGACGTCAATCTTCGGATTGATAAGGGGGAGTTTGTCTTTATCGTCGGTTCCTCCGGCGCGGGCAAGAGCACCTTCCTCAAGCTGATTATGCGTGAGGAGGTGGCGAATGCAGGGGAGGTTGTCGTCAATGACTACCATCTGACCAGGCTCAAGCGCCGCGAGATTCCCTATCTCCGGCGGACGATGGGAATTGTCTTCCAGGATTTCCGCCTGATCAACACGATGAATGTCTATGACAACGTGGCGTTTGCGATGCGGGTGACCGGCGCTTCCAAGAGGGAGATCCGCAAACGTGTCCCCTACATACTGGGACTGGTTGGCTTGCAGAACAAAACGAAGAGCTTTCCGGCTGAGCTCTCCGGCGGCGAGCAGCAGCGTGTCGGGCTGGCACGTGCGCTGGTCAACAACCCATCGCTCATTATTGCGGACGAACCGACCGGCAATATCGATCCGGAGCTCTCTTATGAAATTGTGGAACTGCTCAGCGAGATCAATCGTCGCGGTACCACGGTGCTGATGGTGACGCATGAGCACGATCTGGTGCGGATGTTCAACCGCCGCGTGATTGAAATTCGGGAGGGGCGCGTGGTGTCCGACAGTATCAGCGGAGGTGAAGCACATGCGGCTGAGTAGCTTTCAATATCTGCTGCGGGAGGGATTTCGCAGCATCTGGCAGAATCGCTTCATGGCCATTGCCTCGATCGGTGTGCTGATTTCCTGCTTGCTGTTGACCGGCGGCGCCTATCTGACCTTCGTAAACATCGATCATGTTTTTGATTGGGTTTATGAGCAGAACGTGGTGGTCGCCTTTGTGGAGGACACCTATACCAATGAGCAGACGACGGCGCTCGGCAGCTCGCTGTCACGGATTGCGAATGTCAGCCATGTGGAATTCCTCTCGAAGGAGCAGTCGCTCGAGAAGCTGCAGGATTCCCTGCCGGCGGCGATTTTTGAAAGCCTGCAGGGCGAGAACAACCCGCTGCAGGACAGCTATATCGTCACCTTCGCAGATCTCGAGAAATTTGATGCGACGCTTTTGCAGATCGAACAGTTGGATGGCATCGATACGGTCAGCTACAGCGGCGACCTCGCGGAGACGCTGACCCGTGTGCGGCGGGTGGTACTGACGGTCGGCGGCTGGGTGATCGGCATCCTGTTGCTCGTCTCGTTGTTTATTATCTCCAATACCATCAAGCTAACGGTTTACAGCCGCCGCCTGGAGATATACATTATGAAATCTGTCGGCGCGACCAACAGTTTTATCCGATTGCCGTTTGTGGTGGAGGGTATGGTGCTGGGGTTGATTTCCGGCGGCCTGTCCTATGGAATTCTCTATTACATCTATGACCGGTTGACCGCGACCTTTTCGTTTGGCCCGATGCTGGGGCTGGTCGGCTTCGGAAAGGTCTGGGCGATTTTGCTGGTCGGCTTCCTGACAGCGGGTATTTTGACCGGTGTGCTGGGAAGTGCGATTTCAATTGGGAAATATCTGAAAGATGAAGGAGGAGTCAGCGGTGATTAAGTCATTTCTGAGAACGCCGTTTCGAATGCTGTCTCTGTTGTTTGCGGGGGTGCTGCTGACGGCAACTTTGCTGTCCGTGGCGGTTGTGCCGGTTCGTGCGGCCAGTGTGTCGGATTTGCAGAATCAGCTCGCGCAGTTGGAAGCTGCGGAAAAGGAGTTGAAGAACAAGCTGTCGCAGTATCAGAATGATCTGGAGAAGCAGCAGGACTATGCCGATTCGCTGAAAAAGCAGATTGAGAACACCAAGTCGCAAATTGAGAACCTCTCGTCACAGGTAGAACTGCTCAACCAGAAGCTGAGCGAAAAAGATGACGATATCACAGCCAAGGAGCAGGCGATGCAGCAAAAACGGACGGAGCTTCAGGATCAGTTTGACCAGCTCTGTGAGCGGCTTCGGCTGATCTCCCAGACCGGCAACCTGTCCTCGCTGCAAATGCTGCTGCAAACGGAGAACTATGTGGATTTCTTGTTGAAGGAAAATATTGTTCAGCGGGTCGCCGAAAACGACCAGCGGTTGATGGATGAGCTCGAGCAGGAGCTCGCGCAGCTGGACGAGGAGAAGCAGACGCTTGAGAGCGACCGGCTGGATCTTGAAGCGCAGAAGCGGGAAATAGAAGCGCTGAAGAAAAAATCCGACGACAAAAAGCGGGAGTTGGATACGCTGTATGCAGAATCCAACGCCGTGGTGAAGCGGCTGCAGTCCTCCGTCAACAGCACACAGAACAGTATTAAGAGCTCGGCGGAGGAACAGGCGCGGCTGGAGAAACAGATCCAACAGCTGCTTAATGCCTCGACTTCCAACGGAAAATATGGCGGCGGCACCATGTTCTGGCCGGTGCCCACCGTCAAAAACATTTCCTCGACCTTTGGTCCGCGCTGGGGCACCATGCATCGGGGCATCGACATCGCCAATGGTTCGATTCCGATCTATGGACAGAATGTGGTCGCCGCAGCAGACGGTGAGGTGATCTATGCGAACAAAAGCGGACATGGAGGAGGTTATGGTCTGTTTGTCATTGTGGATCACGGACGCGACAGCAGCGGACGGCAGATTTCCACGCTGTATGCGCATAATTCCAAGGTGCTGGTCAATGTCGGCGACAAGGTGATCGGCGGAAAAACGGTTTTGTCGCAGGCGGGCGCTTCCGGCGATGTGACCGGACCGCATCTGCATTTTGAGGTGCGGGTCAACGGTATTGCGGTGGATCCGATCGGGAACGGCTACGTAAAAGCGAACAGATAAAAGAGATCGACGGCGCGGGTTCCCGCGCCGCCTGTCCATTTCTGTAGACGGAGAAGGAGGCCGTTTGTGACGTATGAATAAAAAGATTTCGATTGGTGCAGCGCTCGCGATGATGATCATTGTGGTGGCGCTGACCGTTTCCGTAACCATGCTGATTGCCATGCGGCAATTCAACTCCATGGTCAATGAGCTGAACAAGCGGCAGGCGATGTACAGCTATCTGTCGGAAGTGGACAATGCGGTCCGGCAGAACGCCTATCGCGCAGTGGACGAGGAGGTTCTGCGGCAGGCGTTGGCCGAAGGCTATATTGACGGGATCGGCGATCCCTATGCCGCGTTCCTGACAGCGGAGGAATACAGCCGTGTGCAGCAGGAAACGGCCGGCAAAAGCAGTGGTTTCGGTTTTGAGATCAGCCGCGATCTCGAGGGAAATGCGGTGATCAGCAATGTACAGAAGGGATCGGCTGCCTACAGCGCGGGATTGCAGAAGGGTGACCGGATTACCGCACTGAATAAGGAGCCGCTGCCGAGTGAGAGCCTGACGGCGGCTCGCGAGAAACTGAAGACAGAGACTTCGATTATTCTGACCATCAACCGGGAGGGCAAGGAGACAGCAGTGGAGCTCTCGGCCGGCGCTTATTCCACGGTGACGGTGGACGAACACATGATTGGCAAGGTGGGATACATCCGTATCCGCAGTTTCACAGACACGACTGATGCCCAGTTCAAATCCGCCTATAACGCCCTGTTGGAGCAGGGGGCAGAGGCGTTTGTATTTGATCTTCGCAACAATACCGGTGGTTCGCTGGAGGCGGCCAAATCGATTATCTCCTATCTGCTGCCGCGAGGTCCTTACGCCTATTATCAAACGGCAAACGATCGGACCGAGCTGCGCGCGGAGGAGGCTTATCAGATGGATAAGCCCTCAGTGACGTTGATTAATTCCCGCACCACCGGTGAGGCAGAGCTCGTGGCTGGTGCGCTTAAGCAATCGGGACTGACCACGCTGGTGGGCGGAAAAACCTATGGCCGGGGCTTGGTGCAGAATCATTTCACCATCACCTCCGACAGCGCGGCAATCCGTCTCTCGGTGGCGGAGCTGAAGCTGGTGGACGATACCTCCTGGGAGGGGACAGGTCTGCTGCCGGATGAGATTTCGACCTTGACAGCGGCGCAGGAGCAGGCTTTTGATACGCTGAGTGATGAGCAGGATACGCAGCTGCAAATGGCGCTGGCAAAGCTCAGTACAGCTACCCCGCCGGATACGACAACGACAACTGATCCGACGACGGATACCACCTCCGGGGAGGAGACAACCGCCCCGGAGGGGATCGACACGACCATTGACGCCGCGGCAGCGGAAACGACAGCCGCCGCAGAATGAACGATTGATAAAAAGCCGGGAGCCGCTGCTCTCGGCTTTTTATATGAAAAAATGCCCGCCGATTTTGTCGGCGGGCATTCATTATACGATTATCAGTTGCAGATCGTGCGCTCGGTATCCTTATCGAAGAGATGAACCTTGACGTTCTCCAGCGCCACTTCAATGGTATCGCCGGGACGGGCGGTGGAGGTCGGCTCCACGCGGGCAGTGAAGTTGAAGCCCACCACGTTCAGATACAGGAAGGTCTCGGCGCCCATGAGCTCGGTGACTTCCACCTCGGCGTTGACCTTGCAGTCGGCAAACTCCTCAAGCAAACGGGGCTCGTCATGGACGTCCTCCGGACGAATGCCCATGATGACCTCTTTGTCAACATACTGCTCAAGAACATTGTCCTTGTTCTTGGAATCCGGCAGCGGGATATAGTACTTGGTACCGCGGGTGGACTTGGTGTCCTCGGTTCCGAACTCGACCATGAACTTGCCGTCTTTTTTGACGAGCTTGGACTCGATAAAGTTCATCTGCGGGCTGCCGATAAAGCCGGCCACGAACATGTTGCAGGGCGTGGTGTAGAGAACCTGCGGGCTGTCGACCTGCTGAATGAAGCCGTCTTTCATAACCACGATGCGGTCACCCATCGTCATAGCCTCGGTCTGGTCGTGGGTAACATAGATGAAGGTGGTGCCGAGCTTGGCATGCAGCTTGGAGAGCTCCGTTCTCATCTGCGCACGCAGCTTGGCGTCCAGGTTGGACAGCGGCTCATCGAGAAGGAAGACCTTCGGCTCACGCACAATAGCACGACCCAGCGCCACACGCTGACGCTGACCGCCGGACAGCGCCTTCGGCTTTCTGTCGAGCAGATGGGCAATATCGAGAATACGGGCGGCCTCTTCGACACGGCGCTTGATCTCATCCTTCGGAGTCTTGCGCAGCTTCAGGCCGAACGCCATATTGTCAAACACAGTCATGTGCGGATACAGCGCATAGTTCTGGAACACCATCGCGATATCGCGATCCTTCGGAGCGACATCGTTGACGATCTTATCGCCGATATAAAGCTCACCTTCGGTGATCTCCTCCAGACCAGCGATCATACGCAGGGTGGTGGACTTACCGCAGCCGGACGGACCAACCAGGATGATAAATTCCTTATCTTTGATATCCAGATTGAAGTCCGAAACCGCGATGACACCGCCGGGATATTTTTTATAAATACCCTTCAGAGACAAACTTGCCATATTCGAAAAACCTCCCAGTTTTATTTCCACATAGACCAGCTATATGACTTCATTTATATACTATATCAGATTTTTCGCGAAATAGCCATACCTGTAATAAACAAAGTTTTGAAAACCACTTTATTGAATTTAGATAAAGACAACCTGCACAAAAAGCATCAACCTAAGCGAACACCAAAGCCTGTTCCTCCTCGGACAGCAGGCGACAGCTTCCCTCCGGCAGCATATCATCCAGTTCAAGCCCGCCGATCGACAACCGCTTCAGCCACAAGACCTTGCGATCACATACCCCGAACATGCGCTTGATCTGGTGGTATTTGCCTTCCTGAATTTCTATCTCGGCGAGAGTGCTTCCCGCCGGGAAGGATAATCGGTAATTTGCCGATATTTCTGCCAGCTGTGTTTCGGGAAGCGGACGCAGCCGGGCGGGTTGACAGAGTTCGCCGGAGGCGAGGCTTGTCCCGGAGGAAAAGAGCCGGATGTGCTCCGGCAGTACCGCGCCATCCACTACGGCCTGATATCGTTTCCAAACATGACGGCGGGGAGACAGCATGCGATGCGCATAATCGCCGTCGTCCGTGATGAGCACAAATCCAACGGTATCCCGGTCGAGACGGCCGGCCGGAAACAGACCTTTCCGCCGCATGGAATCGGGCAGCAGATCCAGGACGGTTGGTGCCTTCGGATCGCGGGAAACGCAGAGAATCCCGGCCGGCTTATTCAGCATGATATAGAGATGCCGGCGAGTGTCGACCGGGCGACCGCCAACGGTGATCACCGCCTCCGGTCCCACCTTTTCGGAGGAAGATCGGAGCGGCAGTCCATTCACCGTCACGCGGCCGCTCCGGATCAGCCGAACCGCCTCGCTGCGGGGAATATTCAAACAGGTGGCGATGCATTTGTCAAGGCGTTCAGTCATAGTCAGTCTCCCTCATGCGAAAATGCCGAGCCGCATGCCAGTGAACGGCGTGAGGTTATTATACCATGATCTCAGAGAAAGGATTTGTTTCCTTATATCTCGAGGCGGGTAATGCCCCGCCTCGAGCATGGTTCAATGTTCTCTCAGCCGTCCGGTTCCGGGCGTCAGCCGGAACTGGAGAACGGCGTGAGGTTATTATACCATAATTTGCCGGATATGCAAAATAGTTCTTGACAACCCGGATGAAAAATTTTTATAATGGAGATACTTTAGTACAGAAAGAGTGGGAATTCTCAATGGCTTATGATGCAAGAGGCGATCGTTATCAGAACATGAAGTACAATCGGGTCGGCAAGAGCGGCCTGATGCTTCCCGCCATCTCCCTTGGGCTGTGGCAGAATTTCGGCAGCGTCAACGTGTTTGAGAACTGTCGAAAGATTCTGCTGCGCGCTTTTGATCTCGGCGTCACGCATTTTGACGCGGCGGACAACTACGGCCCTGTCGGTGGCTCTGCGGAGGAGACGCTCGGCAAGGTACTGGCCCGTGACCTCAAGCCCTATCGCGACGAGCTGATCATCTCGACCAAGGCCGGCTACGGCATGTGGCCGGGGCCTTACGGCGACGGCGGCAGCCGGAAGCATGTGCTCGCTTCTCTCGACCAGTGCCTCAGCCGCAATGGCCTCGAATATGTCGATATTTTCTATTCGCACCGCTATGATCCCAACACCCCTCTCGAGGAGACGATGGGTGCTCTCGCCACCGCTGTACAGCAGGGCAAGGCACTGTATGTCGGTATCTCCAACTATCGCCCGAAGGAGGCGCGTGAGGCGATTGAGCTGCTTCGCCAGATGGGCGTCCGCTGCCTGATCCACCAGCCCTGCTACAACATGTACGACCGCTGGATCGAGGATACCGGGCTGCAGGATCTGCTCGACGAATACGGCATGGGCACTATTGCGTTCTCCCCGCTCGCACAGGGAACGCTGACCGACCGGTATCTCAAGGGTGTTCCGGAGGGTTCCCGCGCCTCCCGTGACGGCGGCCTGCGCAACAACGCTGTGTCGGAGGAGCGGCTCGCCATTACCCGCCGCCTCAACGATATCGCTGCCTCCCGCGGACAGACGCTGGCACAGATGGCGATTGCGTGGGTGCTGCGCCGCGGCCGTGTCACCTCCGCGTTGATCGGCGCATCCAGCGTTGAGCAGCTTGAGAGCAATCTCGGCGCGCTGAACAACCTCGAGTTCACCGACGACGAGCTCGCCGCCATCGACAAGGCGATGAGCCACTGATTCCTTTTTGCAATCGTACAATGGACAGGGCTGTCCCGCAGCAGCGGGAAGCCCTGTCCGTTTGTTGCAACCCCGTCATATGGAGTGGATGTCATGCTGAAAAAGCTCTGGCCGTATCTGCGGCCCTACAAATGGTACTGTATCATCGGTCCCGCCAGCAAGCTGGCAGAGGCTATTCTCGAGCTCTATCTGCCGCTGCTGATGGCCCGTGTAATCGACCGCGGGCTGTCCGGCGGCGACAGCGGCTATGTACTGCGGATGGGTGGCGTCATGCTCGGCATCGTTACATTCGGACTTTGCAGCGCCCTCGTCTGCCAGTACGTCGCCTCCATCACCTCTCAGGGCTTCGGCACCGAGCTGCGCGGCGCCATGTTCCGTCGCGTTTCCGCGCTCTCTCACGCAGAGCTTGACCGATTCGGCACCCCGTCGCTCATCAACCGGGTGACCAGCGACGTCAACCAGCTGCAATACGCGGTGGCGATGCTGATCCGGCTGGTGATCCGTGCGCCGTTCCTCTGTATCGGCGGTGTCGTCATGGCCATGACCATCGACTGGCAGCTGTCTCTCGTGATTCTTGCCGCCATCCCGCTGCTGGTGCTGCTGATCTGGCTGGTGATGAAGATTACAGTGCCGATGCATCAGCTTGTGCAAAAGCGGCTCGATGCCCTCTCCCGCATCGTCCGCGAAAATCTCTCCGGCATCCGGGTGATCCGCGCCTTCTCCCGCACCAGGCAGGAACAGCGGCGGTTCGGCGACGCGGTGGAACAGCACACCGTCGCCGCCATCCGTGTCGGCCGTCTGGCCGCGATCCTCAATCCGGCCACTACCCTGATTATGAACGCCGCGATTCTCTGTATTGTCTGGTTCGGCGGCATCCGGGTCGAGATCGGCGGGCTGACAACCGGCGAAATCATCGCCTTCATCAACTATGTCAACCAGATCCTCCTCGCGCTGACCGTTGTGGCGAATCTGGTGGTTACTTTCACAAAGGCTTACGCCTCCGGCGGGCGGGTACTCGAGATTCTCGACACCGTGCCCTCCATTGCAGACGGGGCTGGCGAAAGCACTGTCGCTGGTGCGCCGCGCGTAACCTTTGAGCATGTCGACTTCTCCTATGGCGGCGGCGAGCAGGCGCTCGAGGATATCAGCTTCGAAATTCCGGCCGGTGCCACCGTCGGCATTATCGGCGGTACCGGCGCGGGCAAATCCACGCTGATCCATCTGCTGATGCGCTTCTATGACGCGACCGGCGGTCGGGTGCTGGTAGACGGTGCCGATGTGCGGGACTATCCGCTTGAACGGCTGCGCGCCAAAATCGGGCTTGTCCCACAGAAAGCCGAGCTGTTCTCCGGCACCATCGCGGACAACATCCGCTGGGGCGCTGCCGATGCCGACGATCAGGCTGTGGCGGATGCCGCGCGGATGGCGCAGGCGGCGGAATTCATCGAGAGCAAGCCGGATGGCTATCAAAGCGTCGTCGAGCGGGGCGGCAGCAATCTATCCGGTGGGCAGAAACAGCGACTGACCATTGCGCGGGCGTTGGTACGGCGGCCGGACATCCTGATTCTCGACGACTCCTCCAGCGCCCTCGACTATGCGACCGACGCTGCGCTGCGAAAAGCCATTCGCAGCGGCACCCGGGATATGACGGTCTTCATGATCTCTCAGCGGGTCAGCACCATTCGCCAGGCGGATATCATCCTCGTACTGGACGATGGCTGCCTCGCCGGAATCGGTACGCATGATGAGCTGCTGGCGGGCTGTGAGGCCTATCGTGAGATCTGCGCGTCTCAGGAAAAAGAGAAGGGGGCAGAATGACATGAAAAAACAGACAATCTCCCGCCTGCTCGGCTATGTCGGACGCTCCCGGCTCCCGCTTGCCGGTGTATTTCTCTGTGCTGCACTCGGAAGCGCGGCGACGCTGCTGGCTCCCCGCCTGATCGGCAGCGCCATTGACCTGATT
>USLV01000009.1 GCA_900555705.1 uncultured Oscillospiraceae bacterium
ACCATGCCCAGCAGCACATCCAAGCTTTCGTCCAGCTGCTGGGTCGCAGTGAACAGGTAGCAGGTGCGGTCAAAGCTGGTAAATGCGTTGGCATTGGCACCGGTCTTGGCATACTTTGCAAAGGCATCGCCGTCCTGATCTTCAAACATCTTGTGCTCGAGGAAGTGTGCCACGCCTGCAGGCAGATGCACCTCTTTGCCGTCCAGCCGGAAATCCCGGTCAATGGAGCCAAAGCGGGTAGCAAAAATGACATGGGTGCTGGAATAGCCCGGCATGGGGCGCACCAGCACCGTCAGGCCGGAGGGCAGGGTCTGCCACTGGTCGGCCACGGTCTTTTCCAGCAGGGTCTGGTTATTCTGCGGCATGGGCAGCATCCTCCTTTGTAAGCAGATAGCTGACCGAGAGGGTCAGGCGGCGCAGGATATCCCGCACCTCGTCTTTGGTCACGGCGCGTAGAGCATTCCGCGCCTGCTCCGGGCTCTGGATGGGTGCAGCGCTGTTGGCACCGGCGCGCAGCACCTCGATGTAGTACCAGCTTTCGATGCCGCCAAGGCTGTCCTCTATCCCGTTCATGCCGCTGAGCAAGCCCCGGCGGCAGTCCTCAAATTCCTCGTCGGTGATAGGGCCGGTGCACAGGTCTGCAAGTTCCTTCAAAATGGCCTGCTCTGCGCGGGCGGCATCGGCGTGCTCCACACCGCTGTTCACCGCCATGCTGCCGGTAAAGCTTTGGAAGGAGGAGGAGCAGTAGTAGCAGAGACTCAGCCGCTCGCGAACATTGCGGAACAGCATTGAATAGGGCGTCGCGCCGAACAGGGCGTTCGCCAGCCGCATCGCGGCGACATCACCCGACGGCTCCGCAACGCCTGTCCGGAATCCCATGACCAGCTTGCACTGGTTGACCGCCATCTCCTCTGTCCGCTCGCGAACACCGTCGGCAGTCGGAATATGCTGCGTCGACAACGCGGCCGGTTGCCGGGACAGGCCGTCAAAGCTTCGGCGGAACGCCTCGGCGACCGCTTCCACATCGCCCCCCTGTACAATCAGCTGGATTCTCGCCGTCTCGAGCATTCGCTTCCAGGCGGACGTCACCCGTTCCGGTGTCAGCGCGTTCACGCCGTCGATGGTGCCATAGCGATTGACGGCATAGGGCTCTCCCTCGCAAAGCAGCTGCTCACAGCGATGACGCGCATACAACCGCTTCTCGTTGATCTCCGATTCAATCTCCTCGGTAAGACACCGGCGCTCCTGCTCGACATCGGCCTGCCGGAACAGGCCGTTTTCCAGCACGGGTTCGAGCAGCATCCCGCGCAGCAGCCCGGCACACTGCGCCGCCACCGGCTCGCCGTCAAGCGCAAAGCGGTCGTCGATGCAGACCGTCCGCAGCACCAGCGCCTGCGTCTCGCCGATCCGGCTGACGTCGGCGGACACCCGCGCACCGTAGAGCTGGTTCAGACGTTTATTCAGCGCCGTGAAATCCGGATAGGCTGCGCAGCTCCGGCGCAGCAGAAACGGCAGAATCGCCTGCTCCGAGGCAGTCTGCCCGTCCAGCGGCAGCAGCAGCGCTGCCGTCAGATGCGCGGTTTTGAAACGGCTGTCGGGCAGCGCCAGAAGCTGCACGCCATCCGCCAGCAGTTGATTGTCCATGATGGGCAAAAGAATCCCTCCCTGTCCGACCTGTTCTCTGCGAAAAATCGAGCCATCATATATAGAGATAGTATACCAAATTTTCCCGCAAAAGAAAAGGGCTGTTTTCTGAAGTTTGGACAAAAACACGCCTGTTCATACAGATATCTTGTCAGCCGCAGCGCTTCGTGATACAATATTCCTCAATCATTTATCAAAGGAGGCTGCCCTCTTGAAAAAAAGAGTATCTGCTCTGCTGGCCCTCTGTTGTCTGCTGCTGGCCTGTCTGCCGGTTTCCGCAGCGGCGGAAACCGACTATACCTACGAGGTGGTCGACGGCGGCGTCACCATCACCAGCTACACCGGCAAAGGCAGCGACATCACACTGCCGGAGATGCTCGGAGGACAGCCGGTCGTATCGATCGGCGAGGCGGCCTTTTACGGCTGCTCCGCACTGACCGGCGTAACCATACCCGCCGGTATCCGCTCGATTGCGGCAGGTGCCTTTGCGAATTGCACGGCGCTGGCTCGCATCGCACTGCCCGAGGGGCTGACCGCTGTCGGTGACTATGCGTTTCAGAATACCGCCGTCCAAACGTTAGAGATCCCTGCCACTGTCCGCGAGCTCGGCAGTTTGGTCACCTTCGGCTGCACAAAGCTGACGGCGTTCTCCGTCGCGCCGGAGAGCGCCTCCTATGCCGCACAGGATGGCGTACTGTTTGACAAGACGCTCTCCACCCTGCTGCTCTATCCCCCCGGGCGGACGGCGGTGCACTATACTGTGCCGCCCTCTGTAAAAACGCTGGCCACCTCCTGTTTTCAGGATCAGCCGCATCTCGAGGAGGTCACGCTGCCGGAGGGGCTCGAGACCATAGAGGACTGGGTATTTCACGGATGCCCCCGGCTACGCCGTCTCGCGGTTCCGGACAGTGTAACAAAGCTTGGTTACGGCCTCTGCGATATCTGCCCGAATCTCGAGGAGGTTTCGATCGGCGACGGCGTGACCACCCTGCCCTACCGCACCTTTCAGGATTGCGTGAATCTGCGGCAGGTGACGCTCGGGACCGGCCTGCGCACACTCGATACACGCTCGTTTTATCATTGCTCCTCGCTCGAAAGTATTGTGCTGCCGGATGGCCTCGAGCGCATCGAGGACTACGCCTTCTGGGGCTGCACCGCGCTGCGCGCGCCAAAGCTGCCGGACTCCCTTGTCTTTATCGGCGGGGAGGCGTTCAAAGAGTGCGAAGCGCTTGACGAGCTGACGGTTCCCGGCCATCTCACCCGGCGGGAAGACGGCGCCTGGGTTTCGCTGATCTCGGTAACATTGTCCGGCCGTTTTGATTATACAATGGCCTTCGAGGTTCTGGAGGAGACCAACCGGGAGCGGACGACCGCCGGACTGGCCCCGCTTGTCATGGATCGGGAGCTGCTGGAGGCCGCGATGAAACGGGCCGCGGAATGCAGCCTTTATTTTGAGCACACCCGTCCGGACGGCAGCTCCTGCTTTTTTCTGACCGATCACGCCTCCCGGGAAAACATCGCCGCCGGCAACCGCACGGCCGTGAGCACCGTCGCCGGCTGGATGGATTCCCCCGGGCACAAGGCCAATATCCTGTCGAGCGATACCCGCAGCATCGGTGTCGGCTGCTTCCGCATGGGCACGGTGTACTATTGGGTGCAGATGTTCGGCAGAGCCGAGGCGGAACCGGTCGAACAGCCGGCCGACCGCGAGGCTTCCTATACCACCTCGATGCTGACCGAGCTGGCCGAGCCATACGCCTATGTCTACCCTGATACCATACAGGCGGGTGAAACGGCCGAGCTGGTATGCGGCCTGCGCAACCCGGGATGGAGCGCCGTCTACGCCACCCTCGCATCCGAGGACTGGCTCTTCTCCTCGGACAATCCCGCTGTCGCGACCGTCGACAGGGAAGGCCGTATCACCGGTGTGGGCTTCGGCACCGCGACCATCATGCTTCGTCTGGCGGATTGCCCGGAAAAGCAGACTGCTGTCACCATCTCGGTGATCGGCGGCGAGGGCAGCGGCATTGTGCTGAAGCCCGCCTCCCTCATTATGGACGCAGGCAGTCGGTTCGCGCTGGAAGTGGAGGTGCGCCCCGCAGACAGCGCGATCAGCTGGCGTTCGGACAATCCGTCCGTGGCAACCGTCGATATGGATGGACGGGTAACCGCCGGCGCGGCGGGTACCGCCCGCATCACCGCTTCGCTGGCCGACGGCAGTCAGGCGGTCTGTACCGTCACCGTGCTGCCTTCCACAATTATCAACCCCACTCTGCTCGGGGATATCAACGGGGACGACACGGTCAACACGACTGACGCCCGGCTGGCGCTGCAATATGCGGTCGATAAAATCGCGCTCACAGACGCCCAGCGCGTCGTCGGCGACGTGAATGGAGACGGCCGGTTAGATACGACGGACGCCCGGCTGATTTTGCAGAGGGCAGTGGACAAAATCAAGCAATTCCCGGTCGAGCTGTAAAACCGGACGGCGAATCCGTCCGCCCGCTCCCCTGTATCCGCGCGGCGCGGACTCTCCCGCCGCATCATCTATCACGAGAGGAAGTGTTCCGAATGAAGCTCAAATACATCAACCTGGTCTCCACCAACCCCGCCGTTTTGAAGGACTTTTATTGCCTTGCCCTGCGGGCATCCTGTCACGAGGTTGTCCCCGGCCGTTTTGAAATACCGGTCGGGGAGGAGCTGTTTCTGGTGATTACCCATACCAACGTCAAAACGCCGGTCAACCCCGACTGCTGCGGGCTGGAATTCACCGTCGATGATGTCGACGCGGAATATCGCCGACTGCTGGCCGCAGGCGTGCCGATCGAAAACGAGCCGGTGACCTATCCCTGGCACTGCCGGGCGATCGGCTTTCGGGATCCGGACGGCAATTTCATCGATTTTGTCCAGCATCTCACCGAACCGGCGTCATAAGTCCGCTCCCATTGGTTCATCGCAAAAAAACACAGGCCGAAGAGAACAAATCCCCTTCGGCCTGTTTACTTTCTTCCGTTTGATGCCGTCTTATACCTGCGGCAGCGATTCCGCAAACCGCAGCAGCGTGTCGAAGTCGCCGTGGCGATACTGCGCGATATCCGTTCCCTTTTCGTTGATGAGGCAGTCGGTCAGGAAAAAAAGCGGGATACCCACCTGCTCCGCACAGCCGTCCTCCGTCGTATCATTGCCGACCATCAGACAGTCGGCGGGCGTCTTCCCGTTTTTCTCGAGTATCTCCCGGAAATAGGCGGGGTTCGGCTTGCAGGCGTGGTAGTGCTCATAGGTCGTGATGTCGCGAAAATCTGCCGGATCCAGCCCGGCCCATCCCATCCGTGCGAGCGTCGCCACGCGGGGAAACACCGGATTGGTCGCGAGAATCAGCTCATAGCCCTTCTCCCGCAGCGTCCGGATCACCATAGCCGCCTGCGGCGCGCAGGAGGTTCCCTCCTTCGCGGCGACAAACTCATTTTTGTAAAATTCCTCGAACACCGCCTCGTGCTGTCGGACGCCCTCGCCGAGCACAGCGGAGAAGGCCTCCCAGAAAACCGCCTCGTTGGTGGCGCGGCCGTCGTTGGCGACCATCGCCTCCATCCCCTTCCAGACGCCGCCGATCAGCGCCTTCGGCTCATAGCCGAAGGGGACGAGCTTCGCAGACAGCGCACCCATATACCCCTTCAAAAACACCTCCTGCTCCATCGGAAGCAGGGTGCCGTCGAGATCAAACAGAATCGTATTCATGTGTTTTTATCCACCGTTTTCATATTCTTGAGATTGCCGGATTTGCCGTGACGCTCGTCCAGCTTCGCCTCGATGTCGGCCGGGGTAATGCCCTGCTCGGCCATCAGCACCAGCACATGGTAGGCAAGATCGGCGATCTCGCCGATCGTCTCGGCGTTGTCGCCGTTTTTGGCTGCGATGATGGTCTCGGCACATTCCTCGCCAACCTTTTTCAGCATCTTGTCCACACCCTGCTCAAACAGATAATGGGTATAGGACTTTTCGACAGGATGCTCCCGCCGGTCGACAATGGTCTCATAGACCCGCTGCAAACAATCGCTCATGTTTGTCTCCTCCTCACAGTGGTATGGCATCGAAAAAGCAGGAATGGCTGCCGGTGTGGCAGGCCGCGCCGGTCTGCTCCACCCGGACGAGCAGCGTATCGCTGTCGCAGTCACCGGTCAGCGATACCACCCGCTGGACATGCCCGCTGGTCGCACCCTTGTTCCAGTATTCCCGGCGGGAACGGCTCCAGAACCAGGTTGTACCGGTCTCAATCGTGCGCTGCAAAGCGCCCTGGTTCATATAGGCGAGCATCAGCACCTCGCCGGTCGACGCCTCCTGTACCACGGCGGGCAGCAGCGGCGACTTCTCGAAAAAGCGTTCAAGCGAATGGGTATCCCCCTTCGTGCGGGCGGTCACGACCGCCTCCGCGAGCGGCAGCGTGCCGCTGTAGAGCGACTTTCCGCAGATGGCACCGTAGAGGCGGCGGTCACGCAGGCTCTCAATGTGGCCGAGATCGCGAATCCCACCGGACGCGATCACATTGCAGGAGACCGCCTCAGACAGCACCGTCAGCTGCTCGAGATTCGGGCCCGCCAATGTGCCGTCCTTCGAAATATCGGTGAAAATCAGGTACTGCACCCCGCAGTCCTCCATCCGCCGCGCCAGCTCGAGATAGGACACCTCCGACACATCGAGCCAGCCCTCGGTCGCGACCATGCCGTTCACGGCATCGATGCCGACCGCGATGCGGGGGCCATAGGCCGCGACCGCCTCCCGCACAAGCGCCGGATTCTTGAGCGCCGCCGAGCCGAGAATGCAGCGGGACACGCCGCCCGCGAAATACTCCTCGAGCGCGGCCATATCGCGGATACCGCCGCCGACCTCCACCTTCAGTCCGCTCTCCCGGGCAACGGCGGTGAAGATGTCGCCGTTGACGCGGCGGCCGGTCCGCGCGCCGTCGAGATCCACCATATGAATCCACTCCGCCCCGGCCGCACGGAAAGCGGCGGCGGTTTCGAGCGGATCCTCCGCCACCTTATGCGCGGTGGCGAAATCGCCCTTCAAAAGCCGCACACACTGTCCGTCCTGTATGTCAATTGCCGGTAAAATCCGCATATTGTCGCTCCTTTTCAGTCAATCGCTCCCTTGGTGGACAGCAGCCCGTCCTTCGGGGCCACCGCCAGCCGCAGCGCATGGGCCACCGCCTTGCACATCGCCTCGATCATATGGTGAGCGTTGTCGCCGTATTCCGCCCGGACATGCAGGGTCAGCCCGGCGTTGAATGCCAGCGCGCGGAAAAATTCGGCAGTCAGGCAGGTGTCGAATCCGCCGCAGGTCGCCTCGCGCAGCCGGGCGTCATAGACAAGAAAGGGCCGCCCGCTCACATCCACGGCGGCAAACGCCAGCGCCTCGTCCATCGGCACATAAAAGCTGCCGAAACGCGCGATCCCGCTCTTGTCCCCGAGCGCCTCTGCAAGCGCCCGCCCCAGCACAATGCCGGTGTCCTCCACCGTATGGTGGCCGTCCACCTCGAGATCGCCGGACGCCCGCAGCGTCAGGCCAAAGCCGCCGTGGACGGCAAAGGCCGTCAGCATATGATCAAAAAAGCCGATACCGGTGGAAACTTCCACCGGGCCACCGTCAAGGCAGATGGTCGCGGTGATCGATGTCTCGCGCGTCTCGCGGGAAAAGCTGCCGGTTCGCATAATGCGGTTCCTCCTTATTCGAAATCGCGGGCTCAGATGTCGCCCGCCCGTCTTTTGGTCAGCAGAAAGCGGAACAGGTCGAGCACCTCACGATTTTCCGCCTCGGTACCTGCTGTGATGCGCAGTCGTCCGCCGCCGAAGCGCCGGATGACAATTCCCCGGTCGGCCAGCATCTCAAACAGCCAGTCGGCTTCCGGCGTCTCAAGAAAGACAAAATTCGTGCAGGTCTCATACACCCGCTCGATCAGCCCCTGCTCCGCGAGCGCGCACATCCCCTCATACAGCATGTCCCGCGACTGCCGGAGCAAGGCCGGATAGACCTCGTGATACAACCGGTTGCGCAGCACCACCTCCGCCATTGACTGGGTCACGGCATTGACATTATAGGGGGATTTCGCCGCCCGCAGGATACCGGTCAGACGGGGGTTCGCGACTGCAAAGCCGAGCCGCAGCGCCGCCAGCCCCAGCGCCTTCGAGCAGGTGCGCAGGATGATCAGGTTGTCATACGCCGCCACCTCGTCGAGCAGCGACTGATCCCAGAAGTCCATATAGGCCTCGTCCAGCACGATCAGCGCCTCCGTCTCCCGCAGGATTCGGCGAACCGCCTCCCGCCCAAGCCCAAGCGAGGTCGGATTGCAGGGATTCGAGAAGATAAAAAGCCGAATCTGCTCGCGCCGGATGGTGTCGATCACGAGATCAGGATCGATCCGCAGATCGCCGTCCTTTTGCAGCGTCAGGCAAGGGTTCTCGGTGATCGAGGTATAGAACGCGTACATCGAGAAGTCCGGCGAGACGGTCAGCACCCGCTCCCCCTTTTCGAGAAAGGCGGACATGATGACCGAGATCAGCTCATCCGAGCCGTTCCCTGCCGTCACCAGTGCCGGATCCACGCCATAAAGCGCGGCAAACGCGGCACAGACCCCAGCCGCGCTGGGATCGGGATAACGGTTGAGGGTGGTTTCCGCCGCCGCACGCGCCATCGCCTCCCGGTCCGCCTCGGTCGGCAGCAGGAAGGATTCGTTCGCGTCCAGCCGCACGCGATAGTTCCCCTCCACAGGGTCATACGGCGTCAGCTGTTCGGTTTTTCCGGCCAGTGTATACATCGGATCAGTCCCTCTTTCCGGTCTCTTCGAAGCGCACCTCGATGGAATTCGCGTGGGCATCCAGCCCCTCGGCACGCGCAATCGTCACGATATCCTCCCGCGCCGCCGTGAGCGCCGGGCGGTTATAGTAAATAAAGCTGGATTTCTTGACAAAGCTGTCGACCGACAGCGGCGAGAAGAAGCGGGCGGTGCCGCTGGTCGGCAACACATGGTTCGGACCCGCGTAGTAATCCCCGAGCGGTTCAGGGGAATATTTACCGAGGAAAACCGAGCCGGCGTTGTCCAGCCGCCCGATATATTCCATCGGGTTGTCGCACATCACCTCGAGATGCTCCGGCGCGAGCCGGTTCGCAAAATCAACCGCCTCGTCCATGTCGCGGCAGACGATCATTGCACCGTAGTCAGAGAGCGAGCGGCGGACGATCTCCGCCCGCGGGAGTCGCTCAATCTGGCGTGCCAGCTCCGCCGCCGTCTCCTCCGCGATCCGCTCGGAATCGGTCAGCAGGATCGCGGAAGCCAGCACATCGTGCTCCGCCTGCGACATGAGATCCGCCGCGAGATAGGCAGGATCGGCAGTTTCGTCCGCGAGAATCAGAATTTCGCTCGGCCCCGCAATCATGTCGATATCCACCATACCATATGTCAGGCGCTTCGCCGTCGCGACATAGATGTTGCCGGGGCCCACGATCTTGTCCACCTTCGGGATGCTCTCAGTGCCGTAGGCGAGCGCGGCAATTGCCTGTGCGCCGCCGCACAGGAACACGCGATCCACCCCCGCGATGTAGGCCGCCGCCATCACGTCGGCGTTGAAGCCGCCCTGCTTCGGCGGCGGGGTCACCATCACGATCTCTTTCACTCCGGCAATCCGCGCAGGGATGGCGTTCATCAGCACCGAGGAGGGATAGGCCGCCGTGCCGCCCGGCACATAGATGCCGACGCGCGCGAGTCCCCGGATGCGCTGGCCGAGGATGGTGCCGTCCTCCTTTGTGGTCATCCAGCTCTGCTGCACCTGCCGACGGTGGAAATCCGCGATGTTGTCCGCTGCGCGTTCGAGCGCCGCATAAATTTTCGGATCGCAGGCCTTCGCGAGCTCACCGAGCTGCTCCCGTTCGACGCAGGCGACCGGCGCGTCCACGCCGTCGAACCGTTTGGTATAGGCGGCGACGGCCGCGTCGCCATCCCGCCGCACGGTCTCGAGGATTTCGCTCACCGCTGCCGTCACCTGCCGGTCAACCTCGCCGCTGCGGGCCTCGAGCTGCTCGAGCAGCGCGTATTCCGCCTGCCCGTCCGTTTTCACCGTCGTTATCACAGAAATTCCTCCATTCTCGCAATCAGCTGCTCAATTTCTGCCTTGCGCAGCTTCATGCAGGCCATGTTGACAATCAGCCGTGCCGAGATCGGCAGCACATCCTCCACCACCTCGAGGCCGTTTTCCCGGAGGGTCGAGCCGGTCTCGACGATATCGACAATGCCGTCGGACAGCCCGAGCAGCGGCGCAAGCTCCACCGAGCCCTCGATCTTGATGATACGCACGTCCAGTCCCTTGCGGTCAAAAAACGCCCGGGAGACGTTCGGATATTTCGAAGCAATGGTTTTCGCAGCATACCCGCTGAAAAAGTCGCGATCCTTCGGCGCGGCAAGCGCAAAGCGGCAGCGCCCGAAGCCGAGATCCAGCACCTCATAGAAGCCGCCGGCCGACTGGGGTCCGCTCGCCTCCGCGATCGTGTCCTTGCCGACGACACCGAGATCACAGACACCGTGCTCCACATAGGTGAGCACATCCGCCGCCTTGGCCAGCACCACCTCGATGCCCTCCCCGACCGGCAGGATCAGCCGTCGTCCCTTGTCGCGCACCGCCGCCGTATCGAGACCCATGCGCTCGAACAGCGCCACCGTGTCCTTTTCCAGCCGCCCCTTAGTAAGAGCCATTCGTATCGGTTTCATATCGTCTCCTCCCGGCATTCCCCGGCACCGTCCGGCCGGATCACCAGCACCCGGCCAATCCCGCGCGCCGCGGCATAGGCCCTCGCCTCCTCCAGCTCATCAAACACGCTGCATTCCACAACCTGTCCGTCTCCGGCCAGCTCCGCCGCCTTTTGCAGCGCCTCGGTCTCACAGCCCGCCGCCGCGTGTACCAGCACATCCGGCGGCGCGGGGGGCTGCACATCTCCCGCCGCGAGCATTCCCTTGGTCAGCGCGTCCACATTGACGCCGAAGCCGGTTGCGGGAAGCGGCGGACCGAATTCCTGCAACAGGTGATCGTAACGACCGCCTGAGACCACCGTCTCACCGCTGCCCTCCATATAGCCGCGGAAGATCACGCCGGTATAGTAATCGTTGCGGTGCACCAGCCCGAGATCAATCATCACCTGTCCGCCGAGCCCAAGGCGGCAGAGCGCACGATAGAGCCGTTTCAGATAAGCCAGCGCCGCCCGCATCTCCCCGCTCCGGCAGAGCGGCTCCGCCGCTTCCAGGACCTCTTCACCGCCGAACAGCCGCGGCAGCCGCCGCATCGCGTCCACCGCACCGCCCGCGGGCATCGCATCCAGCAGATCCGCCAGCGCGGCATAGTTTTTCGTCTCAATACAGGTGTGCAGCTCGGCGCGCACCCCCTCATCCTCCGAAAGCTCCGCCGCCAGCGCCCGGAAAATGCCGACATGTCCGATCTCGATCCGGTAGTCTCCCGCCGCACACCGGCGTAGCGACTCCGCCGCCAGCGTCAGCACCTCGAGATCGGCCCGCTCACCACCGGCGCCGATCAGCTCAACGCCCGCCTGAAATTCTTGGTCATTATGCCCGGAAAGCCCGTGGTTGAGATGATAAACATCCTGCGCATAGAACAGGCGGATCGGCCGCGGCGCCTGCTGCAGGCGGGCGGCAACCAGCCGCGCGATCGGGGTCGTCGAATCCGGCCGCATCACCAGTAGCCGTCCCTTGTTGTCGCTCAGCTTATACATGCTCTCCGCCGGCATCACCGCGCCACCGCCCTGAAACACATCGAAAAACTCGATGCCGGGCGTCATCACCTCGGAGAAGCCGCGTTGCCGGAACAGGTCGGTCAGGGTATATTCCACCTCGCGCCGGGCGAGGCATTCTTCAAACAGTAGATCCCGGGTTCCCTCCGGGGTGTTTCGCATGGTCTTTTTCATAAAAGCCGCCTTTCGCTTTAGTGTGCTAATACGGTAGCATGATATCAGAGTGGACGGCATTTGTCAAGTACCTTACCTGATCTGCCGAAAAAAACAAATCCCCGGCCTCCGGCCGGGGATTCCCATCGTTCGCAACGGTCTCGAAGACATGATCTTCGGAATCCCGTTCTCTATTTTACCATATTTTGATGGAAACGCAAGCAGTCCGGCGGACAAAGACGCGCAAATTCCTTCGATCCCATGCCGCCGGGCTCGGAGTGCTTTCCACCATAACAGAAATTCCGTCGCCATGTGTTTTGGCAGGGGGACACGGTCAACGATCAGAAGGAGCAGAATACTTCTGTAAAACCCGTCGTGCCCACACAGCAATGGAGGATTCCCGACTATCGGTGTTGCACACACCGCCCTGCTGCATCTCCGATGTCAAACCGCCGTTTCAGCTTTTCGAGTGCTTTCTTTTCAATTCGGCTGACGTATGACCGGGATATATCCAGCTTGCGGGCGACCTCCCGCTGGGTCAATCCGTCGCCGACCAGACCATACCGCCACTCGATGATCTCCCGCTCCCGCGGATCCAGCACCTCGCCGATATAGCGGTGCAGCCGCTCGGCATTGACCTTGAGCTCCAGATCCTCCACAATGTGGTCGTCCTCTGCGATCACATCCATCAGCGTGAGCGGATTGCCATCTTTGTCGGTATCAATTGGATCGGAAAACGAGACGTCCTGTGCGCTCTTCTTCCCGGCCCGGAAATGCATCAACACCTCGTTTTCAATGCACCGAGAGGCATAAGTTGCCAATCTTATACCTTTTGTATAATCAAATGTGTTGACCGCCTTGATAAGTCCGATGGTGCCGATCGAGATGAGATCGTCCTGATCGCGGACAGCGCTGTAATATTTTTTGATGATATGCGCGACCAGGCGCAGATTGTGTTCAATCAGTTCATTACGCGCGGCAATATCTCCTTTCTCCCGATAGGCGACCAGACATTCCCGTTCCCGCTCCGCCGACAGCGGCCGCGGAAATGAACCGACATTGACGACGTGCAGCGCCATATAAACGATATGGGACAACGATTGCAGCAATTCCACCAACATGAGGGGCGCCTCCCTTCTTTACCCCTCATATTTATGCAGCCTCCGCCCGTCCGGTGCCTGTCTGACACTCCTTTTACCAAAAAACATAAAAGGAGTGGTGTCCGCACCCGGACACCACTTCCCGTCTTTTCATCAGGACGTCGTCACAAACAGGGCTTCGTCCGGTGCAGCCACGTTTCCGTCATTCAACAGGTGGACACGGGTGACAAACATATGGGATACCCGCACGGCAACATGCTCTGCGCGGAATCCGCCCGGCGTGCCGACCACAATGGTCTCTCCGTCCCGCAGCCCCAGCGCCGAGGCATCCTCGGGCGGCATATGGATATGGTTCTGCGGGACGAGCACACCGCCGGAGAGCGGCAGTTCGCCAAAAGCGGTACGCAGGACAACCCCTTCTCCCGCGCTGCCGTTTCCGGACAGCTCGAGCGTCGCCGGGATGTCGAGCAGCTCCGCCTGCGCGGCGGTCAACTCCACCTGTGTTTTCGGACGGGAGGGGCCGAAGACCGGCAGCTCCAGCGTCCGGCCGTTCGGGCCGACCACCGTCACCGTTTCAGCGGCCCGGTAGAGTCCCGGCTGGTCAAGCGGCTCGACGTTCGTCAGCTTTCCCGCCTCAAACAGCGTGCGGATGGCCATCTTCGAGAGGTGCACATGCGGCGGCACCATCACATAGGCAATCTGATCAGTAATCATACGATACGCCTCCTCAAAGGGTCAGCAACCGGCCACGGCACTGCACCGCAGCAGTGGAGAACGGCGCATCGCTGAAGAAGCCGATTACCTGCTGCTCACCCGGCTCCAGCTCCAGACGGCGGTTGGCATAGAGCGCGCCGTCGAGATACAGATCGACGCTCGCCATATCCACAATCCCGCCGTCGTTACGGATGGTGACCTCTACGCCGTCCGGCGTGCGCTCGGCCGTGAGACGAAAATCCGCGGCGATATCGTGGGTATAAGTAAAGCTGCCCTCTACCCCCTCCTCGGGACCGGCATAGTGCAGGCGCGCCTTGCGGTACTCCGTGGTGTCCTCCGAAACCGGCGAGGTACCGCCGACAAAAACGCGGAACTCGCCCGCCTCGACGCGGCGGTGCAGCTGCTCATCCAGCAGCGACAGGTCAAACGGCGTCAGCACAAACCGGACGGTTTTCATCTCTCCGGCCGCGAGCGGCACCCGCGTGAACCCGCGCAGCGAGATCACCGGCGTCGAAACACAGGTGACCATATCCGTCAGATAGAGCTGGGCAACCTCCTCGGCGTCAACGCGGCCGATATTGGTCACCTCGGCGGTCACAACAACGTTCTCGCCCTCCTCCGCCGTGCGGAGATTGGCATACGAGAAAGTGGTATAGGACAGGCCGTAGCCAAAGGTATAGCGCGGCCGGAAGGTCAGGTCGAGATAATCATAGCGCCGACCGGACATGTGGTAGTTATAGCTGAGCGGCAGCTGGGCGACGCTGCGCGGGAAGGTCATCGGCAGACGGCCGGACGGGCAGACATCCCCGAACAGCACATCGGCAATCGCGTTG
Source organism: uncultured Oscillospiraceae bacterium (assembly GCA_900555705.1). Lineage (GTDB taxonomy): Bacteria > Bacillota > Clostridia > Oscillospirales > Acutalibacteraceae > UMGS1858. The sequence continues at coordinate 14,228 of USLV01000009.1, forward strand.
CCACCCTCTTCTCCGGAGAACCAGGAAACGAGGATCGCGCCCGCGTGCTCCGCGGCATATTCCATCGTGGTGGGCTTGCCCACCGCTGCGACCAGCACAACCGGCTTGCCGGTGTCGATGACGGCGCGGAGCAGCGCCTCCTGCGCGCCGGTGAAGCCGATGTCGGCGCGGTCATAGTTTTCGCCGCTCGAACGGGTACAGTCACCAAGCGCCACAACCGCGACATCCGCCGCCATGGCAGCCGCGACCGCCTCGGGAATCCCCGCCTCGTCGTCTTCCATAAAGTCACAGCCCTTCGCATAGACGACCGCGTCGCGGCCGAGACGACGGGTCACGGCGTCATAGATCGTGACAAGCTGTCCTTCCTCCGGTGTACAGCTGTAATCACCGAGCTGCTGGTCCTTGACAGCGGGGCCGATCAGCGCCACCTTGCCGGCGGCCGCCCTGTCCAGCGGCAGCACCCCGTCGTTTTTGACCATGACGATCGAGCGGCGTGCCGCCTCGAGCGCCGCCTCGCGGTGCTCAGGCGCATCCCAGTTCTCGACATCCGCCCATTCCATCGGCGGGTTCTCCTCCCGATCAAACACGCCGAGCTCGAACTTGACGCGCAGAACGTTACTCACCATCGCGTCGACGTCGTCCATATCGATCAGGCCCTGCTCCAGCGCGGGCTGCAGGCCGTCCTTATACACCTGACCCGTGGCGCAGAGATCGACGCCCGCTTTCGCCATGATGGCAGCGGCGCCGGTCGCCCCATCGGTCATCGTATGCTTGGTATAGAGCTGCTCCGGGGCGCCGACGTCGGTGACAACATAGCCGTTAAAGCCCCATTCCTCACGCAGCAGCTTGGTCAGCATCTCATAGGAACCGGTGCAGGGAACGCCGTCGATCCCGTGATAGGCGCTCATAATAGACTTCACCCTGCTGTCCCGAACCGCGGCGCGGAAGGGCGCATAATGTGTTTCGCGCAGAACGCGCTCCGAGAAACCGACGTCGTGGCTGTCGCGGCCGCCGAGCGGGGCACCGTGGGCGGCAAAATGCTTCGGCGTCGCGGTCAGGCCAAGACTCTGATAGCCATCGATCCAGGCAAGGCCAATCTTCTCGACCAGATAGCTGTCCTCGCCAAAGCTCTCCTCCACCCGGCCCCAGCGTGGGTCGCGCGCCACATCCAGCAGCGGTGACCACGCCTGCATAGCGTTGGCCGCCTTGCACTCCGCGCCGGTGACCTCACCGATTTTGGCGACCATATCCGTATCGAAGGTTGCGGCCATCGCGATGGCCTGCGGGAAAGCGGTACAGCCGGTGCCGTAGGAATAGCCGTGGACGCATTCACCCTTGTAGAGCGGCGGAATGCCCAGCCGCTCCACGCCGCCGATGCCCCAGTTCTCGGTGATCTGAGACAGCTTTTCCTCCAGCGTCATCTGGTCGAGCAGCTCGCGGATACGCGCCTCAAACGGCCCCTCCTCCGCAGACAGAATCCGGGTTTTATTTCTAATATTCATATGTTCTCAGCTCCTTTGTCGTCCCGCCACCGGCAGGTGGACGGGCACGTGAACTTTGCTTCTTCTGTATCATATCGTGAAAACACAGGACTGTCAACTCGATTTTCTTCCTTTTATGGTTATATATTTTGATTGACGCCGCCGCCAGTGTGGTATATGATAGGATTATCCTATACCATCAGGAGGAGACCATATGAAAAGCCTTTCAAGACGGGGGCTGGCAGCGGCCTGTGCGGCAGTACTACTGGCGGCCGCTTTGCCGCTCAGTACCTCGGCACGCGCCGACCAGGAGATCGGCCGGATGGAGACCGCGCCGACAGTGGACGGCGTTGTCGCCAAAGACGAATGGGGTGCACCCGCGTTCTCTCTGCCGAACTATGACGTTTCGACTATACCCGGAGAAAGCGGAAAAGTCGCGCTGGACGGTGTTGTCTATCTCGGCTATGACGAGACGCATTTCTATCTTGCCGTTGAGGCGATGTACGACGAGCATGACAATCAGGCGGCAGACTACGATCTCTGGCGCGGCGACGCGCTGCAGATGCAGCTCTCCGCACCCGGCCGTTCCGACCGGCGTTCCTTCTGTTTTGCGCTGGGAACGGACGGGATCTGCCGCGGATACCAGTCCGGCGACCACCGGGAGCTCTATGAGACGACGGAGACCGGTGGAGAATTTTTTGTCCGCCGCGACGAGGACAGCCGGACGACAACCTATGAGCTGGCGCTGCCGCTCTCCCGCTTCTCCTCGGCCGATACATTGGCCGAGGGCGGCGAGATCGCCTTCTCCTTTGCGCTGCATATGCACAACGGCTACTATTATGAATGGGCCGGCGGCGTGGTGACGGAAAAGTCCATCAACCGGGCGGCATTGTTGACGCTCGGCGGCGTCAAGGATCAGACAACGCCGGTCGAGCCGGACAAGCCGGAACCGCCGAAGCCGGTTGAACGCATTCTCCGTGTCGGCGATGTCAATGACGACCAGACGGTGAACACCACCGACGCCCGACTGGTTTTGCAAAAAGCAGTCGACAAAATCACACTGGAGGGGGATGCGCTGCTCGCAGCGGATGTCAATGCCGACCAGGTGGTGAACACCACCGACGCCCGGCTAATCCTGCAACGCGCGGTCGACAAGCTGGATACTTTTCCGGCAGGCGATACCATCGTCATTAAGGAGGAGCTGTCTCTTATACACATCTCCGAGCCCACGAG
>USLV01000010.1 GCA_900555705.1 uncultured Oscillospiraceae bacterium
TCTGCAAAACGATCATTTTTCCACTCCTTTATAATAGACGGGGACGCCGCACACCACCCGCACCACGGCATCTGCCCGGGCGGCAAGGGCGTTGTTCACCTGTGCCAGCGCCAGCAGATAGCGGTCGATCGCCTCGGCACAACCGTCGTGGTCGTTGTCCGCCACCACCGCGCCACAGAGCGCCCGGATATGCGGCAGCGCGTTGCCCATCGCGACCGCCAGCCCCGCCGCGCGCAGCGCTGCGGCATCGTTATCCGCATCTCCCACCACAACGGTCTGCCCGAGCGGGATGCCCAGATATCGGCAAAGCCAGTCAAGACCACTTGCCTTGCTGATCCCCGGTGGGGACAGCTCCAGCGAGGTCTCCTCCGAATACGCCGCAGTGACCGGCAGATCGTGCAGCCGCGCGTTCAGCTGCTCGCGGATTTCGGCAGAGGCACAAAACAGATTCAGCTTTTCCACCGGGAATGGCGCCGCACGATAGGCCGCGCGCACATCCGCCAGCGGATGCACAACCCGGCGCAGCATCTCCTGATAGACTCCTATATGGAAATGCGCCGCTCGCTCGACATCGACACCGGCGGCATAGGGCGTACCGTCGCTCATCAGATAGGGCATCGCATCCTCCCCCGCCGTCAGCGCGAGCACCTGTGCTACCGTATCCGGAGCCAGCGTCTCGGTATGCAGCACCCGCTTTTCGGCGGTGTCGTATACCAGCGCGCCGCTCTCACAGACATAATAGCGCACATGGCAAAGCATATCCGCAAATTCCGTCAGCTCGCCGATGCAGCGGCCGGTGGACAGGATCACGATCTTTCCCGCCTCATCCGCCCGCCGGATCGCATCCAGCGTGCGCGCCGAAATCGTCTTTCGGCTGTTCAGCAGCGTCCCGTCCATATCCAGCCCGATGAGCGCATAGCGTCCCATGGTCAATCCTCCGCCTTACCGTCAGCCGGAACAGCACACCGCCGTCCGGACACACGATATCCTTGCTGTAGCGGCCGCTGCCGCCGATATTTTCAAGATCGCCGCCGTTGCGGCAGTACCGCTCGGTGTACCCCATTCCATCAAATCAAAAATCCCCGCCGGACAAATCGGCAGGGATTCTCTGGACAACCGTTCAGAAGGATGGGCACCATCCCACGGTCTGTTTCGGCTTTACCTCCGCCTGCCGGACGTCGGAAGCACCGCCGCCCGCTTCTCAGGCGCGGTGGATCAGCTCATCACGGCCGGGGCCGTTGGAAACCATCGTAATCGGGGTCTCGAGCTCCCGCTCGATAAACTCCACATAGGCGCGGCAGTTCTCCGGCAGATCCTCATAGCGCGTGATCCCACGCACATCGCATTTCCAGCCCGGCAGCACCTTCAGCACCGGCTTCGCCTTTTCGAGGGTCGGCGTCGTCGGGAAATCGCGGAGCACACGGCCGTCGACCTCATAGCCGACGCAAACCGGGATCTCATCGAGATAGCCAAGCGCATCCACAACCGTGAGCGCCACCTGAGTCGCACCCTGCACCTGCACGCCGTAGCGCGAGGCAACGCAATCAAACCAGCCCATACGGCGGGGCCGGCCGGTGGTCGCGCCATATTCACCGGCGTCACCGCCGCGGCGGCGCAGCTCCTCCGCCGCCTGCTCATCGAGAATTTCGCTGACAAAGGCGCCCGCGCCGACTGCGCTCGAATACGCCTTGCAGACGACAACAATATCCTTGATCTCATAGGGCGGCAGACCGGCGCCGATCGCGCCGTAGCCCGCGAGAGTGGAGGAGGAGGTCACCATCGGATAGATACCGTGGTCGGGGTCCTTGAGCGCGCCAAGCTGGCCCTCGAACAGGACGTTCTTCCCCTCCGCCAGCGCGCCGCGCAGGAACTGGAACACGTCGCCGACATACGGCGCGATCGCATCCCGCTTCTTCAGAAGCTCGGCAAACAGCTCGTCCACATCCAGCGTCGGCTTGTGATAGAGATTTTCGATCAGCAGGTTCTTGACCTCCATCACGCGGCAGAGCTTCGCATAGGCATAGTCCTCGTCGAACAGCTCACAGAGCTCAAAGCCGATCTTCGAATACTTGTCGGAATAGAACGGCGCGATGCCGGACTTCGTCGAGCCGAAGGCCGCGCGGCCCAGCCGTTCCTCCTCGTAGACGTCAAACAGCACGTGGTAGGGCATGACGATCTGCACCCGGTCGGATACGAGCAGCTTCGGATCCGCACCCTTGTCGCGGATAACCTGCAGCTCCTTCAGGAACTTGTCGATATCGAGCGCGACGCCGTTGCCGATGATATTGGTGATATGCGGATGGAACACGCCGGAGGGCATCTGGTGCAGCGCAGTCTTGCCGTATTGATTGATGATGGTGTGGCCCGCATTGCTGCCGCCCTGAAAGCGGACGACCACATCGGATTTCGCGGCGAGGACGTCGGTGATCTTCCCCTTGCCCTCGTCGCCCCAGTTGGCGCCTACGATTGCTCGAACCATACTCATAACCTCCTGTTTTTAAAGGACACGATAACAGCAGTAGTATAGCATACTCCGCCGAACAATGCAATGCGCCGTCGGGGAATCATGAAAGGCGGCGAAATTCGGGCGGTCTCGCCCCCGTTTTCTGGCCAGTCTGCCGGATTTCGCCACCCGGCCACTATAAAAAGATCGGCGGATGTCCGCAAAACAGACGTCCGCCGATGAATGGAAACGCATCTAAAAAGAGTCGATCTTCTCAACCGCATATTGCAGGATCAGGCGGGCGTCGGTGGTGTCCACGGCGGGGGGAAATCCCCCGCAGCAAAAACGCCTTCGCGTTTTTGACTCCCCCCTGTAGAGGTAATAAGCCTTTTGTGAAAGGGGAGTCATTCCGTGATCCTGCCATTGAGGAACAACGCTTCGACCGGTTATTTGCCAGCCGGAAAATGGTCGATCTTCTCAACCGCATATTGCAGGATCAGGCGCGCGTCGGTGGTGTCCACTTTGCCGTCCCCGCTGACGTCGGCAATCTGCCCCTGCCCTTCGGTCAATACAATTTTATCCACAGCCGCCTGCAACGCCAGACGCGCATCGGTCGTATTCACCACGCCGTCCCCATTGACGTCTCCGGCCACCAACGGTGCCGAGACCGCGATGACACCGGCCTTCCCGTCCGCATCCCAGACCAGCAGGTGATAGACGTCCGGGTTGGCCCCCTCGCCGCTGCCCGGCAGCGGCTCAATCCGCTGCGGCCGGGAATCGCCGAGCCGCCGACTGCCGATCCGCTGATAAGGGAGACGGGCGGTCACCCGGCCGGTTTCATCGACAAGACAATATCCCTTTTCATCCTCGCCAATCAGCAGACGCGGCTGCAAAAACTGCAGATACCGGAAGGTTCCGGGGGCCGCCACTTCCCTACCCTCACCGTCGACCAGACCGACGCCCGACGCCGTTTTCACAATGGCGACATTCCCCGAAAACGCCGTTATCTCCGTATAGGCGCAGTCTGCGGTCAGTATCCGGCCGTCTTTCCAAAGATCATAGCGTCCCTCCCGGGCGATAACGACGGGCTGTTCCGCTTTCTCCGGCAGCATGATCGTATCATACACCGCGTCCAGCAGAACCCGGCCCGACGCATCCAGCAGCCCGGACGCCCACTTCCTGTCCGCATACATATAGCGGGTTGTGATCCATCCATGACGCCGCGTTTCGAGAAAGGTGACCTTGGCGTCCTCCGACACCTCCAGCGGTTTCCCCGTCTGCATGTCGATATAGATCGACCGTCCGGGTTCCCTCATGTAGCCCACCTGACCGTCACACATCGTGTCAAACCATTTCTCCCCGAGCGTCATAACCGCCCGGCCGCTTCGGTCAAACAGCTGTCGCCTGCCGTCCTTCAACGCAATGATATACCGGTCGGACGGCACCTCCACCGCCTCATATACCGGTTCAAACAGCAGACCCCGAACAGGATGATATACGCCGAAGCGATCCCCAACAGAGAGCAGCAGATATTCCGTCGGCCAGTTGATCTGCGGATACAGCACGCCCTTTTCACGGACGGCCGTCGCCTGTCCGTCCTCCCGATAGATCGAAAAGGTGTCGTCGGCATATTTCACCAGATAGTACATCCGGCCGTCGACAGTGATCTCTCCGATATTCTCGGCGTCCATCGGTACCAGCCAATTCCCGTCCCTGTCCAAAATGCCCGCTTGCCCCCGATTGCCGAGCAGCAGCAGGTCATCCGGTCTTCCGGCAAAATAGGTACAGGCCTTCAGCTCCGGCCGTTCCCTTCCGGCGGGATCAAAGACATCAAGCGGTGTCTTTTGAACCGTATCTTCTCCTTCATAGACAATGGTATAACCGCTCTCGCGCCGACAGGTCAGGACAAGAGACGCCGGGTACTGCTTCAACAGCGTCCCATCCGTCTGATACAGAGATTGCTGTTCGCCCCGCTGCAACAATATGCCCTCGAACGCGTTTGCGCCGCTTTTCACCACATCAAAATAGCCGTCGCCGATCAGCCGCCCCTCGGCATTCAGCAGCCCTTCCTGTCCCTTTGCGTTTGAGACGCGCAAAAGGGCGGTGGAAGAGAAATACTCATGTGCCTCGCCGGACGTGTTCGGCGAGGCAGCCGGTGAAAATTCGCCCATCGATCCGTCTACGTGCCGCACCTGTCCGTCGGCATTCAACAGAATCAATTCCTCACCGTCATACACATGCTCGGCCTGCGGGACATTGCTGCCGAGCAGCACGCCGCCGTCCCAAACGGTCGCCCGGTTATAAACCGGCTCAATCACAACACGATAGTCTTCAGCCTGCACCGGGGCCGCTGTCACCGGTATGGCCGAAAACAGACCGGCCAACGCCATCACGGCCACCATACGCCGCCATTTTCGAAAATGCAAGATTCTATCCTCCTGTTCAGGTATCCAGTCCTCTCTCAGACGTTGATCTCCACCTCAACGCCGAGGTCATCTCTATAGCGCTCGAGCACCGGCGCGACCTGCTCCGCGAGAAACTCCGCGGTCTGCTCCGGCGCGCGCCCAACATATCTCGTCGGCTCCAGCACCGCCTCCAGCTCGGGCAGTGTCACCCCGAAGGCGGCGTCGCCCGCAATGCGCTCCAGCAGATCGTTGACGCCGTCCTCCTGCTTGACCCGTTTCGCCGCCGCCATCGAATGCTGCCGAATACGCTCGTGCAGCTCCTGCCGGTCGCCGCCGCGCTTGACGCAATCCATCATGATATTTTCCGTCGCCATGAAGGGCAGCTCGCGGCGCAGGTTGCGGTCAATGACAGCCGTGTTGACAACGAGCCCTCCCGCGACGTTGATGACCAGCGACAGAATCGCATCGGTCGCGAGAAACGCCTCGGCGACGCTGATCCGCTTGTTGGCACTGTCGTCCAGCGTCCGCTCGAACCACTGGGTCGCCGCTGTGATCGCCGGGTTCAGCGCGTCGGTGATGACATAGCGGGCGAGCGAGGCAATCCGCTCGCTGCGCATCGGGTTGCGCTTATAGGCCATGGCAGAGGAACCGATCTGGTTTTTCTCGAACGGCTCCTCCACCTCCTTGAGGTGCTGCAACAGCCGCAGATCGTTCGAAAATTTGGTCGCGCTCTGGGCGATACCGGAGAGGGTCGAGAGAATCGCCGCGTCCAGCTTGCGGGGATAGGTCTGGCCGGAGACGGCGAAGCAGCCGGCATAGCCCATCTTCTCCGCAATCTTCCGATCCAGCAGGCGACATTTTTCATGGTCGCCCTCGAACAGCTCGAGGAAGCTGGCCTGCGTCCCGGTCGTGCCTTTGCTGCCGAGAAGCTGCGCGCGGGAGAGGCGGTATTCCACCTCGTCGAGATCCATCAGGAATTCCTGCGCCCAGAGGGTCGCGCGCTTGCCGACCGTTGTCGGCTGAGCGGGCTGGAAATGTGTAAAGGCAAGGGTTGGCAGCGAGGCGTATTCTCCCGCGAATTTGCCGAGCAGCGCAATCGCGTTGACCAGCTTTTTGCGGATCAGCCGCAGCGCGTCGTAGAGGATCATCAGGTCGGTGTTGTCCCCGACATAGCAGCTGGTCGCGCCGAGATGGATGATGCCGCGCGCCGTCGGGCACTGCTGGCCGTAGGCATAGACATGCGCCATCACATCGTGGCGCACCTCCTTCTCCCGCGCCGCCGCAACATCATAGTTGATGTCGTCCGCATTCGCCTTCAGCTCCGCAATCTGCTCATCTGTGATCGGCAGGCCGAGCTCCTTTTCCGTCTCGGCGAGCGCGATCCAGAGTCGCCGCCAGGTCCGGAACTTGTTGTCCGGGGAAAAGAGATACTGCATCTCCGCGCTCGCATAGCGCGAGGCGAGGGGGGTCTCATAGATGTTGTGCATACGTATATCCTCCTGTCAGGTAGACTTCTATCCTCCATATTTTACAGGTTTTCGCCGCATTTCGCAAGCGGAAAATCCGTGCTTCTCTTTTCAAATTGATATTGCTGCCGTTCGATTCCTCAAATTCTTATATGAAAGCACGCCGACGGGCAACTGATGATAGATAACCGCCCCCAAATGGGCATTTGAAGCCACCATTTTGCGAGTGGTTGCCGCCCGTCCATAGGGCTTCAACAAAATCTTACCCCTCGAAATTGACTTCGGCAGACAAGGCGGCTATAATGGCAATATTGCTAACAGTAACATCGAAGGGTTGTATGGATAATAGGCTCCTGCTCTTGAGCAGGAGTATGGGGAGCATCCAGGCTGCTGTAAAAAAATTGCTCAATTGCGGATATATTCAGTATGAAGAAGCTGTTGAGAATGGAAAGTACAAGAAGATTTATTCCATAACGGATAGTGGAAAACAGAAGTTTATTGAGTGGGTATCCACGCCAATCGGAATACAGAGTAGCAAAAATCCCGAATTGGCAAACCAGTATTTTATGGGTTTTTCAACGCACGAAAACCGCGAGACAAGGTTGCAAGAATATATTTTACAGTTGGAAGAGCAGTGCCCTCGGTGAACAAGAGGAAACACGGTTTTTCGGAGGGGAACAGACGCCCGACTGCGTTCTCCTCCTTACCTGGCGGGAGCCCACCGAGGGTATGACGTATTAAACGCCATTTGCGAAAAAGCAGCAAATGTCAGTGTTCCTGATAAACACAAGGATATTCTCCATTACCAGTTCGCCGCGGCTCAATATGGCAAAGATTTTATGAAATTCCATATCGAGTGGTATCAAAGACTTCTTGATGAAATGAGGAACGAAAAACTATGAAGCCAATAAAATCCGTCAATTCACCAATCACATATTTTGTCAGCAGGACCGGGCAAGCCGAATGGATACTGTTTATCCACGCTGCTTTTGTCAATCATAATATGTTCAAAGCACAATTTGAGTACTTTCAGAACAAATATAATATGCTGGCAATTGACATCATTGGTCACGGACAGTCAACAGATACTCAAAAAGGCGATACAATAGATAAAATGTCAGAGTGGATATTGGGCATCTTAAAGGCAGAAAATATTGAGAAAATACATATTGTTGGTGTTTCATTGGGTGCAGTTTTAGCACAGGATTTTGCCAATCGATATCCATACGCAGTAAGCTCACTGGCTTGCTTTGGAGGGTATGATATCAATCATTTTGACGCAAAGATGCAAAAGGAAAATGGTGCAAAGCAGAAGCTGATGATGTTGAAAGCACTCTTTTCGATCCAATGGTTTGCAAAAGCAAATAAGAAAATTTCCGCCTGTACTTCACAGGCTCAAGATGACTTTTTTGCGATGAATATACTCTTTCCAAAAAAGTCATTTATGTTTCTGGCAACACTCAATCGTATGGTAAACAAGTATAAAACCGGGCAAAGAAAGTATCCCTTATTGATTGGATGTGGGCGATTTGACATTCCAATGGAGTTGGAGGAAATAAAAAAATGGAAAAGCAGAGAACCCAATTGCACGGTGGCTATTTTTGAAAATGCAGGGCATTGTGCAAATATGGATGCGCCGCAGGATTTTAATAAAACAATGGAAAAATTTTGGGCAAGTGTAAATCAATAAAACGAACAGCGAATGGATATTGTGTCCTGTCGGCGGCAATAGGCCCCGTACAATTGTACGGGGCCTATTGCCGTATATGGGGCATACCATCGTTTTCATTGATGTACTTGCACATCCTGATATAGCGGGTTAGAACTGATCTCTGCATTTTCTCCGAAAAATGCGTTCCCCGCCTCCATATCGCCTTGCAAATAATACATAAACCAAGCTGTCACATATCCGTCCGCATAATAGAGCATCTCGCCGTGGTCACAATCATTTCTTCTGGCAATTACTTTTGTTACATCATTGGATATAGTATTATAAGTTTTCTGTATGCTTTCTAATGGTGCAATATTGGAATCTGTCTGGCCTGTTGATGTAATCATCAATGTATTTGTATGTATTCGTGTAGCATCTGTTTCCCACATCAGTGCTTTCGCCATATCTGTTTCAGTGCTACTTAATATGGCGGCTGCCTTATATATATCGGAATGTTTTTGCTCTGTTATGGCATTGATGACGCCGATACCGCCCTGCGAGTGTCCTGTGATTCCGATTTTTTCCATGTCAATCTTTCCGTAGAAAATATTTTCTTTTCCATTTTCCTGATACTCATTCAATAATTCAAGATACCTGACGGACATTTCAGCGGAAAAGCCGTTCCAGGCGTATTCTTCCTCTGTTGCGATGGTGATAAATCCCCATGAGGCAAGATGCTGTTGCAAAGCCGGATATTTAGAGCCTTTTATACCTGTGCCATTCACGAATACTACTACCGGCAATTTATCCATAGACTTTATATCCTTGGGATAATATATTTCAAATTTCTGAAAAGACATCATAGCCCCTGTCTCATAATATTCTGTCTCATGACCGCCCATCGCTAAATACTTAGCTTCAATGTTCCCGCCAGTCTGCACCTTTTTTACATAATCATCGGGTACGCTCGGTATCTTTGAAAGAATATGCCCGCAGCCTTTCAGTGCAAGAAAAATAAAAATGACGATAATTGCTGCAATTCCCACGGCTTTCCACCTGTTTCTTTTATGCTGAATATTTTCCATAGTCTTATGTTCTCCAAATCCTTCATACTGTTTCCTGCTTATTTCACGGGCATATACTTATCAAGATATTCTTCTATCTTTTGCGAATATAGGTGCGCTTCCTTATCATCGTTCTGCAAGCCATGACCTGAATGTTCCAAAACAATATAATCATGCGGAATATTGTGTGCAGTCAGAGCCTCGTCAAGACGAACGGAAGCCTTAAATCCTTGTACTCTATCGTATTTACCGTAAGCCATGAGCGATGGAACAGTGTTATCATCCACCCATAAAAGAGCGGAAATATCTTTGATTGCTTCATCATATGCCGGAGTGCCGAACATATCGACAGTAATCTCTTTTCCTGCCATAACGCCGAACAGTCCCGCCGCAGCTTCTTTGCTTTCGGCAGTATTTTTGTCAAATCCATAGCACCCCCAATCTTCGGGATAGAAGCAGGAGGGCCCCACAGCGCCGAACACCATTCTCACAGGCACAGGAGAGGTATCGGCATCACGATAGGCATAAATCATTGCCAGACAATGACCTGCCGAGCCGCCGGAAATGGTCATTTCATCAATGTGATACCCCAGCTTTTCCGCTTCGGCAATCACAACAGGTATACTCTCCTTGATTTCCATAGACTGTGAATAAACGCTTGTTTCCGGATGTGCTTCATCTCGCAAGGTATAGTTAATACCTGCCGTTACATAGCCTTTTGAACAAAGCCATTGTAGCATTTCAGTATCGTCAACCTTATCGCCGCTTGTAAATCCACCTGCGTGAAGATAAACGACAAGTCCGTAATTTTCTTTTGAATTGCCGGCAGGAACATAGAGATCGAATTTATTAGAGTCCGCCTCTCCATAGGAAATGTCCCTATGTATGGTGCCAACAGAATCATTCCAATCCACCGTATAATCCTTTGCCCATGGGCGTGGCATCGTCTTGCTCGCAATACCTATACCAAAAGCAACAATAAATGCCGCAACGTAGACGAACACCCACATGCCTCCTCTTTTCTTTGCTTTTTGCTCCTTATTCATTTGCTTACTCATAAGAAATTCCCCCCAAATAGCGTACCGCCCAACAGGAGATTCATAAGCGCCCGCATAGCAAGTCGTCCGAGGATAAATGCTATGGCCATGACTGCCAGCAAAATAATGATTCGCTTTTGTGTTCGTGTCATTTCCGTATTCCCATCCTTGCTGATTTTTCTTGACATCGCCATCGTTATATGTTACCATGATGACGCAAATGTTTCCGCGATACAATTGTATTGTCAAAAATGTCTGTTGTCAATAGGAGAGACCAAAATGAGACAAATGAAGCAAAATGTATCACCGATGAGCAATGAGGGGCGAAATGCCTATGTTATAGAGCATCTCAAAAACGCCCTTCTCAAATTGCTTTCAGAAAAGCCGATGAATGATATTTCTATCAGTGAATTGGTTGAAACGGCAGAAGTCGGCAGAGCGTCTTTTTATCGGAATTACGAGGAGAAAGAGGACATTCTAAAAGCGCATATAGACTGTCTATTCCGTGAATGGACAGATGAATGTAATAAAAACAGCGACATGCCTTTAAGCGAACATATCCGCACCATGATTTCTCATTTTGAAAAGCACCGTTCCTTTTACCAGCTTCTGAACGAAAGAGGACTTACCTATCTTTTGAAAGATGTCATCATCGGTATTTGCGGACCGAAGCCTGAATATGAAAAGATACAAGCCTATGCTACGGCGTTTGTTGCCTATACGCTGTATGGCTGGATTGATGTATGGTTTCAGAGGGGGATGGTGGAATCTGCTGATGAAATTGCCGAATTGTTTAAGTCACAGGGACTTTAATATATTGGGGAGATTATAAAACGGGAGGCGGTATTTTATGTACCATCTCCCGTCTGTATTATGCGAATATCAAATCAGCATTCACAATCTTCATAATGGGAATTATTCAGTATGCTGTATATGTCTATATAGAATACTACTTTTTATAAGGCCAGCAATAAAAAGCAGCGCAGACGACACTATTACAGTTATATAGACATCTGGAACAAAGGCTTTTGCAACCCAGAGTGGTGTCGCAAAAAATACTGGAACAAGCAATACTATGAAAATTGGCAGCAATATATGGAACAGTACAAGCAGCATTACTCTGAAACGTATCTTTCCGTGCCCTGTATGCTGAACATAGCGGGGAAGAAAACACCACGGCAGAATGGCGCTCAACAGCACGGTCAGCATGATCACATCAATATACAAATGCCTCAACATATATGCGTTGCCTGCAATTTCATTTGGCGGGCTCCCTAAAAGCATGAGAACAATGCTCCAGCCGATGCTGTCCATCATTTCGTTTGCTACGAAATAATCGTTCATATTGGCTTCAACGGCAATAGCGATATCGCTTTGGGGCATGATGAAAACACAGGAAGTTCCGGTTTCAACAAGTCCACTGTGACGCAGTACCGGCTCGGGAAGCGGTTCTTTCACCGTAGCCCAACCATATCCATACCAAAATGGGACATCGTCTGCAACATAGACCGTGTCCCCGTAAAATATGGTATTGATACTTTCTTTTGAAATAATACCATTGCCACCATTTAGATACATTTGCAGATATTTCCCCAAGTCATTCGAAGAAGCAGAAATATACCCCGCAGGTACCGTGATCCAGGCATCTTGAGAAGAAGGATATTGATGTGCTGTTTTGATCGGTATTCCCCAATAATTTGTATACCCGTCAATCAGTCCGTTTTCCATACTTTTGTCAAGCGTTGCAGCAGTATGAGAAAGACCCAACGGCTCAAATAAATTTTCGGATATATATTCAGAATAGGATTTTCCGCTGACCGTTTCAATGATTTTTCCCAACAAAGAGTAGTTCACATTCGCATAATGATGAACGCCCTGTTTGTTTACAATTTTGCAATTCTCCAGCGTCTGATGCTCGCCCAGTCCGCTTGTATGGTTCAGCAGCTGGCTGACCGTAATTTTATCGCTGTCGGTTGCATTCGGCAGATAGGTTGATACCGTAGCGGTCAAGTCAATCTTTTGCTGCTCGGCCAACTGCATCATGCAAACCGCCGTAAACGACTTACTGACTGAGCCAAGCAAAAACGGCATATCACTGTTTTCACATTGTCCATAATTCCCCGAAAGCAAGACTTCGTTTTTATTTACGATACTTACGGACATGGCAGGAATATTGGCATTTTCTACACACTTTTGCAGGTAATCATCTATGCTACTGTAAACGTCCGCTTGAGTGGATGGCTTGGTGTCTCTTTTGGCGTGAATCGGTTGTACACCGCAAATCGCCAGGATGAAACCAGCAATACATATAATCGCCATTTGCGTGGACGCCTTTCTTTTATTACTCATTTTTCCTTTCTCCCTGTTGGATCATCTCAAGCGTTTCAGACGATGATTGAACAACTTGTGAAATCGTGGTTTTCAAATTGAAATTTAGGGTTTCCATCTGCAATTGACAAAATCGCCGGAGTCCCGTCCCGGCAACATGGATCTCAAAAAGAATATCCGTGCCATCAGATCAGCTGTTCCAGTTCCTCCGGATACGCGCTGTCGATCAGGATATACGGGCAGTCATGCGCCCGACAGAGCGCCAGATTTCGCCCATTTTCCGCGAGCAGCATCTCCATCGTACACCAGGAATCGTCTCCGCGTCGTTCAACCGCGTTGGCGAAACGCCGAATCTCGCCGAAATGCGTCCGGATATACGCCTCCGTCATCACCAGACAGCGATAGGTGATCTCCCGGAGATAGCGCTCCTCGAAATCCCGCCGCCAGTCAAAGGGAATATAGCAGCCCTCGACAACGAGATTCTGCTGATTTTCAATCGCGGTTTTCACCATCTCCCGCACAATCGGCCAGAGCAGTGCTGTGAGCTCCTCGTCGTCCTCCGGTGTCAGCGTCGTCATGCCGCTTCGAATAAGTCCCATTTTTAAATGATCGATGGACAGATAGGGGTACCCGCGCCGCTCAAGCAGCCGCTGCGCCAGCAGCGTCTTGCCTGTATGAGAGCAGCCCGCAATCAGAATTACCAAGGCCATCCTCTCCTTTCCTCCTCATCCTACCATATTCTTCCGCACTCTGACAAGCCCACGGAGAAACCGACAAGAATTGCGCTTGCGTTTTCCCCACGAACGCGCTATACTGGAGAAAACGCTGCATATCCCACCGCTCGCGGAAAGGAGGAGACAGACTGATGAAAAAGCTGGCAATGCTGCTGTCCGGCTGTTTGCTGACGGTGCTCGGCGCCGTGCAGGTTTCCGCCGCCGCCATCCCCCCGACCGGCGAAAAGGTCAGCCCGCTGCCCTATGTGCTGGTCGGCGTGGCTGTAGTGCTGATTCTGGCTGTGGTGGTACTTACGATTCTGGACAAGAAAAAGAAGAAGTGAGCCTCTCGGCCCATTCTATGGAAAGCCCGTCCCCTCTGCTGTGTCAAGGCAGAGGGGATGGGCTTTCCTCTATCCCCCTCTTGACAGTCAACGCGTTGTATGCTAATATCTATTTAGAAAATTTTCGAAATAGAAGGAGGTGAACGGTAAATGGGATTTCCCGAAACCTTCAAGGCGCTGTCCGACCCGGTCCGGCGGGAGATTCTCGTGCTGCTCCGACCGGGTCCGCTCTCCGCCGGGGAGATTGCCGCGCGGTTCGATATGGCCGCCGCCACCATCTCCTATCACCTGTCGCTTCTCAAAAAGGCGGGGCTGATCGCGGAGACGCGCCGGAAGAATTTTATCTACTATGAAATCAATGTCTCGGTGTTCGAGGAACTGATGCTCTGGATCTCACAGTTTGGAGGAAACCAACATGAAAAAGATTCTTGACCGTGGATTGGCAGTCAGCGTACTGCTCTGCCTGCTGCCGACAGTGGCCGGGTTACTCCTCTATAACCGGCTGCCGGAGCAGGTGGCGATCCATTTCCAGGCGGACGGCACCCCCGACAATTTTGTGCCCCGGGCAATCGCGGTGTTTCTGCTGCCCGTCCTGCTGGCGCTGCTGCAAATCGTGGTCTATACCGTACAGACCCACGATCCCAGTCGACAAAACGCCGCCCGCATGCTGTCGCTGATGGGCAAATGGATTGTCCCCGCGATCGCGCTGTTTGCCCAGGCCGCCACCCTCTGGTATGCGGTTGTGGGGGAGATGAACATCTCGATGTATGTCCATCTCGGCATCGGGCTGATGCTCCTCGTCTGTGGCAACTATCTCCCGAAATGCCGCCAGAACTATACCGTCGGGATCAAGCTGCCCTGGACGCTCGCGAGCGCGGACAATTGGAACCGCACCCACCGGCTCGGCGGCTATATCTGGATCATCGGCGGATTTCTCTTCGCACTCAACAGCTTTTGGCAGTGGATATGGGCGGATATCGTTCTCATCGTACTCCTCGCCCTGATTCCTACCGTCTATTCATTCCTGCTCTATCGAAAGGAGGGCTCCTGATGGCTGTCATCGAACTGGCCGGATTGACCAGGGATTACGGACGCGGACGCGGCGTATTCGACCTGTCCTTCGGCGTGGAAAAGGGAGAGGTTTTCGGGTTTCTTGGGCCGAACGGCGCGGGAAAAACCACCGCGATCCGTCAGCTAATGGGTTTTATTCGGCCGGACAGCGGCAGCTGCCGCATCGACGGTCTCGACTGCTGGCGACAGTCGGCGGCAATCCAGCGCTCGCTCGGCTATCTGCCGGGGGAGATCGCTCTGATGGACGAAATGAAGGGCCGGGACTTCCTTACCTTTATCGCCGGGATCAAGGGCGTGCGGGATCTCTCGCGTGCCCGCGCGCTGACCGAGCGTTTCGAGCTGGACACCGCCGGCAGCATTCGCCGCATGTCCAAGGGCATGAAGCAGAAGCTCGGCATCATCTGCGCCTTCATGGCGGATCCGGCGGTGCTGATTCTCGACGAGCCCACCAGCGGTCTCGACCCGCTGATGCAGCAGGCATTCATTGAGCTGATCCTCGAGGAAAAGGCGCGCGGCAAGACCATCCTCCTCTCCTCCCACATGTTTGAGGAGGTGGAGCGGACCTGCGACCGGGTCGGCATCCTGAAGGCCGGGCATCTCGTCGCCATCGAGACGGTCGCCGCGCTCAAGGAATCCCGCCGCCGGGTATACACTGTGACGCTGACCTCGCCGGAGGCGGCCACCGCTTTTGCGGCGGAGCCCGCGCTGACCGTGGACGCTGCGCAGGGACGCGCGGTCAGAGTAGCTGTGCAGGGGGAGCTTGCGCCGCTGCTCACCGCTCTGGCGCGGTATCCTGTGACCAATCTCGAGACCGCGACCCAGCGGCTGGAGGACATCTTTCTGGAATTTTACGGAGGTGATCATTCATGAGCTGCCGCCCCTTTCTCCGACAGGACATGCGCTCCGGCCGCATCCTGTTCGTCGTATTTCTCGCGGTCCTGCTGTTCTATACCTGCGTCATCATCGGGATCTATGACGTCTACCAGCAGGATCAGCAGTCGATGCAGCAGAGTCTCGCGCAGTTTCCCGAGCTCTCCGCCGCCTTTGGTCTCGACACGTCGCTCAGCGGCCTGACCGGTTATCTCGCTTCGCTGCTCTTCGGCATGATCCTCGTGGTCTATCCGCTCGTATACGTGCTGATGACCGCCGTGCGACTGGTGGCGAGACCGATCGATAAGGGCTCCATGGCCTGCCTGCTGGCATCACCCCATTCTCGCGTCGCGGTCATCGGCTCCAAAGCACTCTATCTCGCCGGCAGCATTGTCGCCCTGATGGCGGCAACCGCCGCCGTTAACGGCGTGCTCTGCGAGGTGCTCTAT
>USLV01000011.1 GCA_900555705.1 uncultured Oscillospiraceae bacterium
GCACAACGGCAGCCCGCTCTATTAGTGGAAATAGTAAAATTCGCGAAAGGACTATTGATTTTTGACGATGACTTTCTTAAAATATAGTTGTGGAAGTAACGACAGAGGCTTTTGGTGAAGCAATCCAACTTTATCTTGAGAAAGGAACGAAACAGTATGCGCAAAATTTGGAAGCAACTGGCTGCCGGCTCTCTGGCAGCACTGATGGTGTTGTCTTTTGGTGCCTGCAACGACAGTAGTGGTGACGGCGGCGGTGCGGATCGGGTGATCGAAGCACTTGAGGGAGAGAATCCGGTCAGCCTCGGCGGCCAGACCTTCAAGGTCGTGGATTTCTCGGGTTCCCGTTGGAACCGCGAGAACAACGGCACCCCTTACTATGACGCGTGGCAGCAGGTGCTCGACGAAGTGGAGTACCTCTACGACTGCAAAATCGAACTCGAGGTAGTTGCACCGGGCGAGCTGTTCAGCAAGCTTCAGCCGGAGATTATGGCAGGCGGCAAATATGCCGATATTGTCTGCACGACCCAGTGGGCCTACGGCCAGCTGATCGGTGCCGACCTGATGGCCAATCTCAATGATCTGCCCGTTAACTGGGACAATCCCTGGTGGAATCAGAACATTCGTGAGATGTCTACGGTTCAGGGCGAGACCTATGCGGCGAACGGCTCTTTCATTTTCGATGCCGCTCAGACTTGGCTGATGTACTATAATGAGAGCATCTGGAACGAGCTGCAGCTGCCGAATCCCTATGATCTGGTCAACAGCGGCAAATGGACGGTCGATAAGATGCGCGAATACTGCCGGATGGCCATGCGAGACAACGACGGCAGCGGTAAGGTTGATTCGAAGGACGACCGCTGGGGTGTCCTCGCCGCGGATGGCGACTTCTGTCGTGCACTGTTTATGGCGCTCGGCGGTCACTATTTCAACACCAATGAAGAGGGACGTGTCCAGCTCGCCTGCAACAACGAGCGCACCTACAATATTGTCGAAAAAATGGCCAATATGGTGCAGAAAGACGGCAGTGTCTGCAAACTGAAATTCGCAGATGAGGCGGAAAAAATGGCCTGCTTCTCGCAGGGCAATTCTCTGTTCTATTGCTATATGCCCGGTGCCGACGGCCTGAAGGATATGGAGGACAGCTGGGGCGTTATGCCGCTGCCAAAGTTCGATGAGTCGCAGGAGAAATATCTCAGCGGTGTTGACCACAACGCGACTGTCTGTGGCGTAACCAGCACGAACGAGGACAATTTTGAAGCGGTCGGCACGCTGCTGGAGGCGCTTGGACGTCATGCCGTGATCCTCGAGGACATTTACTGGCCGGATTATGAGGAAACCTATTGGCGTCATCCGGAGGATGGCGAAGTCGTGGCCAACCACGTGGCAAAGCGCGGCCAGTACGACATGGCGCTGATCATGCAGAACTGCAACCCGGCGTTCAGTTCCCCGATGAGCCTTGTCATGGGCTCGGTCTACGGCAGCAACACCGACTTCGCCTCTGCTGTGCAGGCATCGTCGGATGCAATTGCCACCATCATCAACGACTACTTCGATTATGAGGATGAGGCCACCGATTCGACCGCTCCGGACAATACCGAGGCCGCGGAATAAACCCATCTACTGCGAATCTTACGCATCTGGTTGAATCGTATGTTCCCTTCTCCGTGTCCGGCAGAGCTGGACACGGAGAAGGGTTGCTTTTTTGCTATTCAATAAAATTCATGAAAATGTCTTGACGTTTGAATAAAAAGGCATTAAAATGTACACGTGAACATATCCTTTTGACTGATCTATACCAGGCCTTTGGGATACGGTAGCAAACGCAGGCCACCATTTTTCAGTTAGCTGCGTTGCATATCGATATGCCGATCAATTTGAATAGGGGGATTGTAATGAAAGCATGGTGGAAACGGCTGTCCTGCGGACTGTTGGCAGCGCTGATGGCGCTGTCTTTTGCGGCCTGCAAAGGTGACAGTGGCGAAGGCGGCGGCTCCGAGGAGCGGGAACTGAAAATCTACGACGGCGAAGTGCCGGAGAAGATGAACGGTTATGAATTCAAGGTTGTGGATTTCTCCAGCAACCGTTGGAACCGTGAGAACAGCGGTACGCCTTACTATGACGCCTGGCATCAGGTGCTCGATGAGGTGGAAGGGCTTTACGACTGTAAAATCGTGCTCGAGACTGTCTCGATCGACGAGCTGTTCACGAAGATGCAGCCGGAGGTCATGGCCGGCGGCAAGTTTGCCGACCTGGTCTGCGCGACCCAGTGGGCCTATGGCCAGCTGATCGGCGCCAACCTGCTGCGTCCGCTGGATACGCTGGAGGACGTCAACTGGGACAACCCATGGTGGAACCAGAATATCCGCGAAATCTCGACCATCGGCCGAGGCACGATGGCGGCGAACGGTTCCTTCATCTTCGATGCCGCCGCAACCTATGTCATGTTCTATAATGAGGACATCTGGAATGAGCTGCAACTGCCGGATCCTTATGAGCTGGTCAACAGCGGCAAATGGACGATCGATAAAATGCGCGATTTCTGCAAACGTGCCATGCGTGACAACGACGGCAGCGGCAAGGTCGATTCGAAGGATGACCGCTGGGGTCTGATTACCCCCAATGGTGACTTCAGCCGCGCATTGTTCTTTGCGCTGGGTGGTCACTTCTTTGAAAACAAGGATGGCACTGTCCAGCTCGCCTGCAAGAATGAAAAGACCTACAGTATTGTGGAAAAGATGACCACACTGATTTCACAGGATCAGTCGGTTTGCTCGGAAAAGTTTGTAAAGTTTGACGGCTGGGAGGATCTGGCCAACACCTTTATGCGTGGCAACGGCCTGTTCCTGTCCGCCACGCTGGATTCTCCGGTTCTGAAGGACATGGAGAGCAGCTGGGGCGCCATGCCGCTTCCGAAGTTTGATGAGGCACAGGAGGAATACCTCAGCGGCGTCGACCACAACTCGACCGTCTGCGGCGTGCCGAATACCAACGATAACGTCCACGAGGTCGGCGTTCTTCTCGAAGCGCTTGGCCGTCATGCGGTGATCCTCGAGGATATCTACTGGCCGGACTATGAGAATACCTTCTGGCGGCATCCGGAGGATTCCGCCATTGTCACCAACCACGTTGTCAAGAGCGGTCAGTATGACCTGGCAGTGCTGATGCAAAACTGCAATTCCGCCTTCAGCGCGCCGATGAGCTATGTCTTCAATTCGGCTTTTGGCGGCGCCAGCTTCGATTTTTCCTCCGTTATCGAGGCTTCGGAGGAAACCGTCAACACCATTATCGCGGAGTATTTTGAAGTAACCTCCGCAGAGTCGACAAATCCACCCGCAGCATAAGCATGCCCTTTCCGACCCGGCTATCTGTCTTCCACAGATGGCCGGGTCGCTTTTTGTCCAAAATGGATAAATCCGATTCGGATTCGACAGGGGAATTTTCCGAGAAATTTTCTGCCCTCCCTTGCACATTTTCCCAAAACTGTTTATAATAAACCTGTTGTCAAACTCTCGCGAAGTATAAGCTGAAAGGAGTATCCCTTATGAACTATTCCCATGAAGTGGAACAAATGTGCATAGTGAAAAAAGGCCCGAACCACGGCCCGGCTCCCATTCCGGAGGAGGGCAAATGGGTCAAATCCACCCAGATTTCCGATATCTCCGGCCTGTCTCACGGTGTGGGCTGGTGTGCGCCGCAGCAGGGCACCTGCAAGCTGACGCTGAATGTGAAAAACGGCATTGTGGAAGAGGCACTGGTGGAAACCATCGGCTGCTCCGGCATGACCCATTCCGCGGCGATGGCGGCAGAAATCCTGCCGGGTAAGACGCTGCTCGAGTGCCTGAATACCGACCTCGTCTGCGACGCGATCAATGTCGCGATGCGCGAGATCTTTAAGCAGCTGGCCTATGGTCGTTCCCAGTCCGCCTTCTCCGAGGACGGCCTGCCGATCGGCGCCGGACTGGAGGATCTCGGCAAGGGTCTGCGTTCGCAGGTCGGCACCATGTTCTCGACAAAGGCAAAGGGCGTCCGCTATCTGGAAATGGCAGAGGGCTATGTTATTAAGCTGGCGCTGGACGAAGAGGGCGAGGTCATCGGCTATCAGTTTGTCCGCCTTGGCAAAATGCTCGAGGATATTCGCCACGGCATGGCGCCCAACGAGGCCTATGAGAAAAATATCGGTCAGTATGGCCGCTTTGACGGGGCTGCCAAGTATATTGACCCCCGTGAAGAATAAGAGGAGGACAGACAAATGGCGAACGATGTAAAATTCGAAGGCAAAGAGAGAAGACTTGCCAAAATTGAGCAGTTCCTGTCGGATAACGGTCTGGGCTCCATGGAAGAAGCGAGAGACCTCTGCCTGTCCAAGGGCATTGATGTCGACGCGATTGTCAAGGGTGTGCAGCCGATTGCGTTTGAGAACGCCGTCTGGGCCTATACCCTCGGTGTGGCGCTCGCGCTGAAGCGCGGTGTCAAGGATGCGGCGGAGGCCTCTGCCGTCATCGGCGAGGGTCTCCAGGCGTTCTGCATTCCCGGCTCTGTCGCCGAGCAGCGCAAGGTCGGCCTTGGCCACGGCAACCTCGGCAAAATGCTGCTGAGTGAGGAGACCTCCTGCTTCGCCTTCCTTGCGGGCCACGAGTCC
The DNA here is from genome assembly GCA_900555705.1 of uncultured Oscillospiraceae bacterium. GTDB lineage: Bacteria > Bacillota > Clostridia > Oscillospirales > Acutalibacteraceae > UMGS1858. Next base: position 4,640 of record USLV01000011.1, read on the forward strand.
TTTGCCGCGGCTGAGGGCGCGATCGGCATTGCCCGCACCGCCAACAAGGTGCGCAAGCAGCCGCTTCGCGTAATCCTGAATGGCCTCGGCAAGGATGCGGCCTATATCATCAGCCGTATCAACGGCTTCACCTATGTGGAGACCGACTACGACTTCTATACCGGCGAGCTGAAGACCGTCCGCGAGAAAGCCTTCTCCGATGGAGAGCGCGCGCTGGTCAAGTGCTACGGCGCCAACGACGTCCTTGAGGGTGTGGCGATCATGCAGAAGGAGGGGGTCGAGGTTTCCATTACTGGTAACTCCACCAACCCGACCCGCTTCCAGCATCTCGTTGCCGGCACTTATAAGAAGTGGGCGATTGAGAACAACAAGAAGTATTTCTCGGTTGCTTCCGGCGGCGGCACAGGCCGCACGCTCCATCCCGACAACATGGCGGCGGGCCCGGCTTCCTATGGCCTGACCGACTCGATGGGCCGTATGCATGGCGACGCGCAGTTCGCGGGTTCGTCCTCCGTGCCGGCGCATGTCGAAATGATGGGCCTGATCGGCATGGGCAACAACCCGATGGTTGGCGCGACCGTCGCCTGCGCGGTTGCGGTTTCCGAGGCACAGAAATAAGCATGCTTTAATCAAACAGGGCATTGGATGTCTGCGACATCCAATGCCCTGTTTTTCATATGCGATACTGGCTCTTCCCAGATCAGGATACCGTATTTTCTCATATCTCAGGAAACCAGCGACATCACCCACTGCACAGCCAGCCCAACGCCATAAATAACCGGCTGATGCGCTACATAGATCACCAGCGTATGCCGTCCCAGCCATGAGAGCCATCCCGCCCGCCGACGGTACATCCAGGCGGGAAAGCGTCCCTCTTTCGCCCAGTGGCCGACAAAGCTGCCGCCGAGAAAACAGAAAACCCAGGGGAGCAGCGGAAAATAATCCGCGGCGTCGCCGGGCGCTTTGCCGAGTCCGAGTGGATAGAGCCAGGTGTTGTCCACTACGTTTTGCGGAATATCCACTGTCCAGACTCCGGGAATGCCGAAAAAGCTGCCCTCGTCAAACCGCACATGCCAGCAGAGCGCCAACAGGATGGCACAAACCGCGAGTCCCACCACAGGTGGGATCTTCTCCAAAACCGGCCGCAGCAGCGCGAACAACAGAATCAGCACCGCCAGCAGATGCAGAATGCCGAACCAGATCATTTGGGAGGGCATGAACACCGCCATCACCAGCGACACGACCAGCGAAATCCCCAGCAGGATCAACCCTCGCCGCCAGTTACTATGGGACAGATAGCAGGAAATGCCGCAGATGAAGATAAACAAACCGGCGAAAAAGGGCTCCACCGGCGTAAAAAACATAAACAGCTCCCGTCCGACGGGAACATCCAGCAGCCAGCCAAGTGTATAGAACCCGTGGAACACCACCATCAGCAGAATATCCAGACCCCGGATCTCATCCAGAAAATGGATGCGGCCGCTTTTAACGGCCGCATCAGACGAATCGGTCAATACCTTGCTCAATTCCCTGTACCTCCCCGGAACCGCTTTTATTCCTCAAGTGCTTCTTCCGTCGGCTCGCCGCGATCTCGAGAGCCCTTTCGACCGCCGTCACGGATCACCTTGATATCCCGCAGCTGCACCGTCACCGGCGGCGAATCCGGGCTCTTATCCAGCCGCACCTTGAGCCGTCCGGTCAGCAGATTGACCTCCTGCACGACCCCGCGCCCCTCGCTCGTCGAAACAATCGCGCCCACGCGCGGTGTCATACGCAGCAGCTCTTCGTAGGCATCCTGCTCATATTTGAGACAGCACATCAGTCGTCCGCAGGAACCCGAAATTTTCGTCGGATTGAGCGAAAGTCCCTGCTCCTTCGCCATCTTAATAGAGACCGGCTGGAAGTCCCCGAGAAACTGTGCACAGCAGAAGGGACGGCCGCAGATACCGAGCCCGCCCAGCATTTTTGCCTCGTCTCTCACGCCAATCTGCCGCAGCTCGATCCGGATGCGGAAAACCGAGGCCAGATCCTTGACCAGCTCCCGAAAATCCACACGGCCGTCAGCTGTAAAATAAAACAGCAGCTTGGAATTGTCGAACGCATATTCCGCGTCGACCAGCTTCATATCCAGTTTATGGGCAGCAATCCGCTCCTGACAAAGGGCGAACGCTTTCTCCCGCCGCTTTTCATTGTCGGCGATCCGCTTGAGATCCTCCGGCGTCGCCGCGCGCACAATCGGCTTCAGCGGTTTAGACAAGCTCTCAGCATCCACCTCCCGGTTTTCAATCGACACCTCGCCGCATTCCAGGCCACGGGAAGTCTCCACTACCACGCGGTCTCCCTTTTGAAAAGAATGGCCGACAGGATCAAAATAATAGGTCTTGCCGACATTTTTAAAACGAACTCCAATGATTTCGGACATATAGAAAAAACCATGCCTTTCCGCGCGGTCCACTCGTAGTGAGCGATACCGCTCTTTTGACTGCCTGTATTTTTATACCCGGCCTGCTGCGCCGCGAAGCCGCGCACACAACAGGCTGAGAAACAGCGTGTGATTGATATTGCGGAGACGGGCGCGCTGCAACTCCTCCACTGCGGTCAACAGCGCCATCAACTGGGTGCCGCCCAACGCCCGCGCGAGCTGCGCCGCCGCTTCCGGGGAAGCCGACAGCCGACTATCACTGCCGCTCCGGATCGCCAGCGCATCCCGGACAATCAGCAGCAATGCGGCGAGCGCGCTGTCCGCAAGCGGTTTATCCTTTTCGAGGACCCCCGTCAACTGCATCAGCGTCCATTCGTCCGGCGCTGTCAGCGCAGCAGCCATCTGCTGCGACAACTGACGCGCCTTCTGAAATCCGTCATCCTGCATCGCCGCCATTACCTGGCCGATCCGGCCACCAAACAGGGCAAGCCCCTGTCGAAGCGTTTCCTCCTCCGCATCAGGAAGGTTCGCCCGTAAGACCGGCAGCGCTTCTTCCTCCGATACACCGGCGAGCGACACGCAAAGCGAACGCGACTGAATCGTTGAGAGCATCTGCGCGCGGTTTTCACAGGTCAGAATAAACACCAGATGCTGCGGCGGTTCCTCGAGGATTTTCAACAGCGCATTCTGCGCCTGTTCCGTCATGGCGTTGGCACCTGCCAGAATCATCACCCGGCGCACTGCCTCATTCGGCAGCACGTAGGCCGTCTCCCTCAGCTCCCGCACAGTATCAATATGAAAGGATCGCGCCGCACCGTCGCCGCCGGTTTCAAAAATATCGGGATGACTGCCGTGCGCCGCCTTTTGACAGGCAGCACAGACACCACAGGGCTTTTCCGTCCCTTCGGCAGTACAAACAGCGGCAGCCGCAAGCAAACGTGCCAGCGTTCGACGGCCGCTTCCCGGCAAGCCTTCGATCAACAGCGCGTGCGGAAATCGTCCGCTGTCGACACAACCGGCCAGCAACCGTCTGGCCTCCGGATTACCGACAAAATTTGCAAATCGCATAATGGGTTTTATCCTTTTCGTGCAGCACCTGACAGGAAGTGTCAGACCTTTTCATACCGCTCGACATCCACGACAAACAGCGTCGCGCCGCCGACCGTGACCTCCACAGGGAAGGAGGAGTAGGAGGAAGCGCCGTAAGCGGTGCTGGGCACCATCTGCGTGCGCTTCTTGGAATGACGCTCGACAATCGAGATCACCTCATCCACCCGGCTCTCGTCTGTACCGACCAGAAACGTTGTGTTGCCGGCCATCAGGAACCCGCCGGTCGTGGCGAGCTTGGTGACCGAGAACCCCGCCTTGGTCAATGCCCCGGAGACCGTGCTGGCATCGTCTTTGTTCACGATAGCGATGATGAGTTTCATGCTGCTTCCTCCTTCTATTCTGAACCAGACGGCGAGCGCCGCCGTCTCTTACTTAGTAGTATACTGTATTTTCAGCGCAGTTACAAGTTTTTTGCGGCAATATCTTTGTCGCTTTCCGTCTTTTTTATTGCATATGATGGAAAAAAGCGACTGTTCTGCCATTCCTCAGGTGTCTTTTGCACATAAAAGATCCTCCGGGAAGGGAGTCCCGGAGGATCTAACGAATCTGTCTGAATCGTCGTTCAGGCAATGGTAATTGTGACCGAGGCGCGAACATCTTCGGAGGACGCCGCAAACATCAGCTCAAACTCACCCGGCTCGACCACCCACTCCATCCGCTTGTTGAGCAGGCGGAAGCTGTCAAAGTTCAGTGTCAGCGTCACCCGGCGGCTCTCACCCGGCGCCAATGTGATGCGCTGGAAGCCCTGCAGCAGCTTATCCGGCGTCACAACGGATGAGCAGATATCCCGCACATAGAGCTGAACAATTTCGTCTGCGGCGCGGTCGCCGGTGTTGGTAACCGTCACCGATGCTGTGTACCCGTAGGGATCCTCCCCTGTCTTTTCAACCTGCATATCGCGGTAATCAAAGGTCGTATAGGACAGACCGAAGCCGAACGGGAAGCGCGCGCGGATGTCTCCTTCGAGGTAGTGGGCGCTGCCGCCGGGCAAACGGCTGTAATAGCACGGGAGATGGCCGACGCTCTTCGGGAAAGAGATCGGCAGCTTGCCGGAGGGACTGATGTCGCCGAACAACACATCGGTGATGGCGCGCGCACCGAGCTCTCCGCCGAACCAGGCTGCCAGAATACCGTCGACCTGCTCCGTCTCATCGGTCAGATCCACCGGCTTACCATTTTCCAACACGAGGATCGTCGGCTTGCCGACCGCCGCAACCCGGCGGATCAACTCCTGCTGCCTGCCGTACAGCCGGAGATCGCAGCGATCCATACCCTCGCCGCTCGTAATCTTGTCGTCGCCACAGACCAGCACCACCGCGTCGCACTGCTCCGCGAGTGCCACCGCCCCGTCGATATCCTCGCCGTGGCTGTCCAGGCTGAGAGTCACGTGATGACCGGAGTCGTCGCAGACAAACTCCACCTCCAGCATATGCTCCGCCCCGTCCACAAAAGTGAACGGGCACTGAGGCAAGTGCTGCTTGTGATCGCCGAAGCTGTCGATGACCACTTCGCCGTCGATTTTGACCCGAACGCTGTCGCGGGAGGAAAGAACCAGACGGCCGTCAAAGCGATCCTGCGCCGTAAAATCATGGGTGTTGATCCGCAGACGGGCGGTCATGCGGATGGAATAGCCCTTGAACAGCAGATCCTTATGCGGCTTGGCGAGGATCCAGTTGAAGTTGATCTGGCCAAAGGTATCCGACCCGACCGGTTCGCCGCTAAAATCCCCATTGTTATAATAGGTTAGTGTTACACCGTCCGTATACCACCCCTTCGGCACAAGATCGATATCCCGCTCGGTAATGCCGCAGCCGGTGTGCTGGCGTACCACTGTCTCCGCACCCACACGCTTCCGCACCTCCTCCAACAGCGACGGCACCTCATAGCCATAGGGCACGGAGGAATAGCTACCGATACGCTGCTGCGCCGAGCTCGGCCCGATCAGCGCAATGGAGGGCAGGTTTTTGGACAGCGGCAGCACATTGTTTTTGTTTTGCAGCAGCACAATGGACTCCTGCGCCACGCGGTAGGCGGTTTCGAGATGCTTCGGGCAGCGAATCACCTCACGATAATGCGTCTCGTCGGTATAGGGGTGCTCGAAGAGCCCCAGCTCAAACTTTACCCGCAGCACACGGGAAACGGCATCGTCGATCACCGACTCCGCAATGCGTCCTTCCCGCACCAGCTCGAGTAAATCACCTTGCCACTCCGTGTTCGGGAAGTCAAATCCCTGTACATCCAGTCCGCCATTGACCGCCAGCTCAATGCTCTCCTTGTTGCTGCCGGTCATATGATGGCTGTGGCTGAGGCGGCTGACCGCGCCGAAATCCGCCCGGACATAGCCGCGCATGCCGTAGCGCTCCTTCAGCACCTCGCGCAGATAGTGCTCGGAACAGATAACCGCCTCGCCGTCGATGCAGTTGTAGGAGGCCATCGCGTTATAGGCTCCCGCCTTTTTGATGCCTGCCTCAAAGACCGGCAGATAGGCGGATTCGATTTCGCGGATACCGACACGGGCGGGCGAGCAGTTGGTACCGCCCTCCGGCACGCCGTGTACACAATAGTGCTTCGGCTCACAGACGATGGCATCCGGTCGGCTGATGTCCTCCCCCTGTTCCCCGGTCACGATGGCATAGGCCATTTGGGAGGACAGATACGTGTCCTCGCCGAAAGTCTCCTCGACGCGCCCCCAGCGGGGCTCCCGTGCCAGATCCAGGTTCGGCGCGAGAATCTCCTGAATCCCGATGGCACGGGTCTCGGCCGCGGCATCGCGGCCGACCTCCCGGGTCAGCTCCGGATCAAAGGTCGCCCCCATCGCAATCGGCATCGGAAATACCGTCGCGCTGGGATAGGACACACCGTGCAGCGCCTCGCCGGTAAAGATGCAGGGGATGCCGAGACGGGTCTTTTCCACCAGATACCGCTGCAGCTTGTTAAGTACAACGGGCACGGAATACACATCGTGGACAAAACCCATGCCGCGATCACCAAACGCGGCTTCCACCTTGTCCCAATGAAAATCCGCATGCTCGTCGACCGAGCAGAAATGCGCCTCGTGCACCCTCGTCGCCAACTCCACTCCACGGATCATATCCATCTGGGCGACCTTTTCTTCAAGTGTCATGCGGGAGAGCAGGTCCGCCACCCGTTCGGCAACGGGCAGCGACGGATTTTGATAAGGGTTCATAGGGATTCCTCCTGTCTCAAAGTTGGGGGTATATTTTCGTTTCATTCGTTCTCGTGAACGTTTCTGTCGTCAGCATACCAGCTTTTTTTGCTTTCGTCAAGAGATATGCGCCTGTTCAGAATACATTCAGCAGAAGCGCACAAAAGGAGCGCTTTTCTTTGCACATAAAGACAGCCGGGAACAAACTCCCGGCTGTTCTGCTTATCCGTCTTATCCGTTAAATAATCGGCCGACGATGTCCAAACAGGCGGTCGGCCGCGCCGCTGCGTTGCAGCAGCGCGAAGAACAGGAGACCTCCGCCTGTACACACGGCAAGCTGGCCAATGCCGACCTCCAGAGCACAGATACCATAGATCGGCCAGGTGAAATCAAAATAGGCCATTGCGAGCTCCAAACCCACCACCACGGCATTGATCAATACCGGGGGAATCGTCGACAGCACCGGCAGTCCCTTCAGCCGGACATTCCGCCAGCAGTAGGTCAGGACGGCCGCCAAAAATGTCGCAGCCGGGCCGAACAGCAGATCCCACATCCCCGCCGGATTGGCTCCCATCGAAAGCCCATACAGGTTGGAGACCACACAGCCGACCGCCAGCCCCGGCAGCGCTGCCGGCGTGAACACCGGCAAAACCGTCAATATCTCCGACAAACGAAACTGTATCGGGCCATAGCTCAGCGCCGGAAATCCCACGCAAAGCACCGTGTACATCGCCGCAATCAACCCGGCCTGCGCCAATTGATGCAGCCTTTTCGTCTTTTCCATAGACAATCCTCCATAGTTTTGTTTTTGGTCAGGATGGTTTCGAACTGACCGGCGGCAAAGCCGCCACGGTTGACTATACCGCGTTTGTCGGTATTTGTCAAGCTGAAATCCAAAAACCTACCCCCTCCTCCTATGACTTTTGATACAGAAACGCGCGCCCTCGTTTTCCAATCCGTTGAATTGCGCCAATTTTATACAAAAACCCAATACTTCTTCCCAATGTCCGTCCCTTTTGTCCCAGCAGACGCCCCGCCTCCGTTGTCGTAAACGGTTCCGGCAGTCCGGCCGGCAGCAGTGCGGCGAAGTCCGTCGGTGTCCGCAGCAGCAGGCTCTCTCCCATAGCCACCGGCAAACGCTCGGCACGGTGAGAGCCACGTTTGCCGCCATCGCCCCAGCCGTCCTTCATCCGGTATTCCTCCACATCCACCATCACGAGCTGAATCGAAAGCGCCGGATGTGGGATATGTTCCGCAATCCAGAAGAGCTCGGGCAGAGCGTCCGAAAAACTCCCCCTCTTCGGAGAACGGCGCGGCTTCGTCGCCTCTCCGCTCTCGGGATCAATCCAGATCAATTGCTTCTCCCGTGTCAGAGGATAGACGATCGTGACCGGATACTTCGGCAAAAAGGCAGCAAGCTTTCGTCCCATATGGCTGAAGTTGCCGGTCTGGATTTCGGTCACCCGTTCGCCGTCAAAGCAATCCGCCACAAAGCCGTCGAGCGGTATTTCATGACAGCGGTCATCCGGCTGCACCCAGTATTTCAGTACAGCATGCAGGCTTCGCTCCGCGAGCGTACCGATACCGGCACGCTGCTGCAACTGCACAAGCCCTGCACGTTTTGCCTCTTCAAAATCCATCATACGGCACCTCTCTCCATGGACATCGGACAGCCTCGCCTCATATGCTGGAAAAACGGGCTTTTTCGTCTCTGGCATATGTGGGAGGCATATATGAAGCGATCATATCAACATACTCGCCGCGCCTGCTATATCGGCTATATCTCACAGGCCGCGGTCAACAATCTCGCACCCATCCTGTTTGTAGTGTTTCAACGGCAGTTCGGTCTTTCTTATGAGCACATCAGCTGGCTGATTCTTCTCAACTTCGGCACACAACTCGCCGTCGACATGCTGTCGGTCCGATTTCTCGACCGGATCGGCTATCGCGCCGCCGCGATCCTGTCACATGCGCTGGCCGCTGCCGGCCTGCTGATGCTCGGCCTGCTGCCTCTTTTGGTTTCCTCCCCCTTTTGGGGGCTGGTGCCCGCCGTCGTGCTCTATGCGTTGGGTGGCGGCATGATCGAGGTGCTGGTCAGCCCACTCGTGGAAGCGTTACCGGGCAACCGTAAGGCAGCGGATATGAGCCTGCTCCACTCCTTCTATTGCTGGGGACAGGTGGCGGTGGTGCTGGCCAGCACCCTGCTGGTGCGGCTGATCGGCGAGGAACGGTGGTTCCTGTTGCCGATCCTCTGGGCGCTTGTCCCGCTCGGCAATCTGCTGTTCTTCCGCAAAGTGCCCCTGCCCGCTCTCAACGGAGAAGAGGCGGGCCCTTCGCTCCGACAACTGTTTTCCTCCCGTTTCTTTCTGCTGGCACTGCTGCTCATGACCTGTGCCGGGGCAGCGGAAATCACCATGTCCCAGTGGTCCTCTCTGTTTGCGGAGCGGGCGCTCGGCATTGACAAGGTGATGGGGGATCTACTGGGGCCCTGCCTGTTCGCACTGCTGATGGGCATTGGCCGGACAGTCTTTGGCCTCTGGGGTAACCGCCTGCCGCTGCAAAAGCTGCTGTTGGGCAGCGCCCTGTTTTGCGCCGCCTGTTATGCCGTCACGGCCTTTGTCCCCTCTCCAACGCTGTCTCTGCTTGGCTGCGCTTTCTGCGGCCTGTCGGTAAGCCTGATGTGGCCGGGACTTTACAGCTATTCCGCCGCGCGTTTTCCGGCGGGCGGAACCACCATGTTTGGGATGCTCGCGCTTTTCGGCGATATCGGCTGCTCGCTCGGGCCGTGGCTCGCCGGAATGGTTTCGGAGCTGGCGCAAAACGGCAATCTGTCCGCCTTCGCGGCGACCAACGGATTGACGCCGGAGCAGGCCGGACTCAAAGCCGGTATGGCGGCGGTTCTTCTCTTTCCGCTTACAATGGCAGCCGGGCTGCTAGTCTCTCTTTGCCGCTCGCGCAGACGGCGATGCTCTGAGTATAGCCGATAGTCCGGATTTTTGCAATCGGTTCCGCCGAAAAACAAGGCCTGCTGTTCATCTGGACAGCAGGCCTTGTAGATATTGCTATTTCTCCCTGCAAAACAGGCTGATAATACTGTAATAGAGGGGAATTGTCAAAAGAACCACCCAGCCCGGATGCCAGAGATCCGCGAAAAAGCCGAGCAGAAAGAAGACCAGAAGTGCCAACACCGGATAGGCGAATATCTGCGGCTTGCGTCTTTGGATGGCAGCAATCAACGTGTAATAAAGCGGGATAGTCAGCAGCGTCAGCCACGACCAAGCCCAGCCATTCGCAAAGATGCCAAACAAAAACATGCCGAGCAGTGCGAGAACCGGATAGGGAAACGCATATAGACTATGCCGCCTTGCAGCGGCAATACTGCCGCTATAAAGCGGAATCGCAAAAAAGAGCAGCCAGCCGGGATGCCAGGCGCCGGTCAAAATCCCCAGCAGCAGATAGCCGCTGACAGTCAACAGCACAATGGGGAAATCCCGCCAGATTTTCCAGAACAACTCTTTTCGGTCGTATTCCCGACCGTTGACCGTCACCTGTGTACCGCGGACATGTATCTGTTCTTCGCCGTCCGTCACATGAATACCATCCAGACCAACATGCACCTCCTCAATCCCATCTCTGACGTGAATGCCGCTCAGGCCGATATGCACCTCTTCATCTCCATCGTGGACATGGATCCCGTTCAGACCGACGGAGACCTTCTTCTTTTGCGGCGGCTCTGCTTCCGGTTGAGCGGACTCCTCCTTTGCCGTCGACTGTTCGGGTTCCGGACGGGGAATCTCGTCCTCGGTATAGAGCAGCTGATTCAGGGATATATTATACAGCCGCGCAAGCAGAATCAGGTTGTCGGTGTCCGGCGAAGCCTCGGCCCGCTCCCATTTGCTGACAGCCTGACGGCTGAGCCCCAACTTTTCCGCAAGCTCCTCCTGTGAATAGCCATGCTCCTTCCGCAGCTGCACCAGCCGGTTGGCGATTTCTATATTCATACGGGTACTCCCTCCTTCTATATCGACGGAACAGCGCCCGTCTTTCCTCCAAAGTGTAGCAGATTTCCCTTATCCGACACCAGACATTCTGGGTTTCATCCCCCGTTTTCGCCGCAACCAGCGGTTGCCATGTCTCAAAATTTTAGGGGGTATATTTTTGCACAATAAGCATATGTCGTATAATACTTAAATTATATAC
>USLV01000012.1 GCA_900555705.1 uncultured Oscillospiraceae bacterium
TTCTAGCTTCGTCGGCAGCGTCAGATGTGTATAAGAGACAGTCTTTCTACAATTCCGCTAAACGTCCGGCTCGATTATTGACAAATTTTACAAAATACCCTATACTTATAATTGGAAAATCCATAACAATTCTTTTGAAATCAGGTGAGTCCAATGGCTTATGGAGACTCTGAGCCGGGGCATTTTCCGCGCAAACGGGATGTCGAAAATGACGTATTATAAGGGGTGAGGCGATTTGTCAAAGTGTTCGTTATCGAAAAAGGGCAAAATACGCCTGTGCTTTGTACTGATAGTCGTCGTTTTATTCATGGGTCTGTTTCTGCTATGCAATGGGAAATGGATATTTTTCCGCCCGGTTCGGGCCAGTGAGGTGACGGCTGTCAGCATCAATATACGCGATTTATCGGTATACGAAGCGTTTCCAAACGATATCACGGTGGAGATTTCCGATCCGGCCTCCATACAGAAGATAGCGGAAACGGAAGCGGTTGCGCGAAAATGGCACAGAGACCATTTTTCACTCGCCTTGGCGCCGTGGCACATTGAATATACCTGGCAATTGACGGATGGAAGCGAAAAGAAACGCGTATACAGAGGGCAGAAGGCGGCGAAGGAATTGAAAGCCGCATTTGCCGATGTTCCGGAAATCGCTGCACTGATAGAGGAGATAGAAACAGGCATTTCAGAATAGTTTTGAAACCGAAACTGCCCGATGTAAGGTTATACATCGGGCAGTTTTGTTATTGCACGTGATCTTCTTTACAGTCGATGTCGCCGCCGTCGGCCGGGTCACCCGTCGGTTCGTCCATAGAGCCATCGGCACAGTCCGCGTCGGCTGGCCATTCCTCGTAGACCTCGTTCATGATGCCGCAACCGAGGCGGAACCCGCAGCCGAAGAGGGATTTGAGCTCCATATTCACAAGCTCGGTTTGGAGGTTTTCGAGCTCCTGCCATTTTTCCCGTTCCTCCGCGGTGAGCCCGTCCGCCCATTCCCGCTTCTTCTCCGAAAGGCGGCGGTTGAGCTCCCAGTAGGCGTCGTCGCGCTCGATGTGCTCCATCGGGTAGAGATCACCATCGTACAGCATATCGATCAGCCGGCTCATAGCGCGCATCCCCCTTCTGTGTGAGTGGGATTCCAAATGGTGAAGTTCGTCATATGGTGTCGTCCTTTCGATCATTTTCCCTGCCGCCCGCCGGGTGCGCGGGTTATGCTGCCTCCCTGTATAAAAAGATCATACTGTTAACACGATGACTCGTATTTTCAAAGGCGAAAGGGAGCTTCCACTATTCTAATTTTTTCAGATAAAAAAATCAATATGTTTTCAAAAAAAGGCTGTGAGAAATCGTTTTGGGAAAGTGCCTGTGGCTGTGTCGCGTGTGTGGAAACCCGGAAATGTGAATGTTTGTGTATAGGTTTCACTGAAAAGAAGGGCTTGGCCGCTGTTCGGAAACGCGAAGAGAATGTGGCCTCTGCCGTGTTCCCTGTTGTACTTTTTACGTTTTCTCAAGAGGCCAGCCGGTGTGGACCTCTTCCATGAGACCGCAGCCGAGGCGAAACCCACAGCGGAACATCGACTGTAGCTCCATGCTTCTGAGATCGGTTTCGAGGTTATCCAGCTCCTGCCACGCGCGAAACTGCTCTTCGTCGAGGCCGTCCGCGAAGGCCTGTTGTTTCTCCGCGATGGTACGGCTGAGCGCCCAGTAGGCCGCGTCGCGCCTGGCGCGCTCCAACGGATAGAGCTCGCCGTCGTAGAGCATGTCCAGCAGAGACTTCATGCCGAACGCCTCCGCTTCGTATGGTATAATCTGTTGTTTCTCAAAAACCATGTCATATCGTATCGTTCCTTTCGTAGACGAATCCCAATCGCTTGCAGGCGACAGCGGGGATATGATAGACTGGCTCTATCCCTTCTGTCCCTCGGGCGGGTGGGGTGGTGAGGAATCGGCTTTTCCTTTGACGAGTGGAGCCGGTTCCTCTGCTTTTTCGGGTCAGCCGTTCCCGCCGCCTTTTGTGCGCGGTGTCCGGGGGAGGGGGGGCGGCCTTCCGTTTTGGAACATTTGCTCACCTCCTGACCACAGGTAACACAATTATATTAACAGGAAATATCCAAAATAGTCAATATATAGGTGGGGAAGCGGCTGTGAGAAATTGTTTCGGGAAAGTGCGCGTGTCTGTGTTGCGTGTGTGGAAACCCGGAAATGTGAACGGTTGCGCATAACAATCACGTCCGGGGGAGCGGCGTTCGCCGCAATTACATTGGCTTTAGATTCTGATTGAGTCTGTCCACCATCCAGGTCATTCGCCTTTCCCGTCCGGCATCCGTCTTTGCCTCAAAATAGGCGCGCGTGTAGGTTTTCTTTACGGATAAGGACATGGCTCTGAAATTTGTGCAGGCGGGCTCATATCCTTCCAGCACCGAGAGTACATACGCGATTTGTTCTTCTGTAACGGCCGCGGAATTTTTGACGTACCACTGACCGTTTTTTTGCGCTTCCTCTATTTTCTTTCTGCCGAAATCGGTCATCAGTCCCCGTTCTTCCAGGCTTTTTGCCAACGCCCGGTTTTTCTCCGACCACTTGCTTTTCTCCCTGCGCATGGAAAAATATTTCCGATAGGTTTTCTCGTCAATGCTTTGCATCTGTCCGTCGATCCATCCAAAGGCGGCTTTGATTGTTTTCGGCCCGCCGGCTTTGCCAAATAGAAGCCAGACGCCGGCAGTTGACAGGCAATGCTCATAAAGCCACTTTCTGAACGCTTCTCTATCGGTGAATTTCAGGATATCGCTCATGATGCGCTCCTTCCTTTGTTTGTATCCAAAGTACACAGCTTTCGATTGGCCGTTTTGATTATAGCACGATCCGGTTTGGGCTGTCAAAAGGCGCGGGGAAGGGAACAGCCTCTCCGCGGACTTTCATATGAAAACAGGCTTCCCCAAACGGGGAAGCCTGTCCTGCATGTTTTGTTCAGGCGAGCAGCGCCTTGTCGTCGGCCAGCTCCTTGCCGCTGAGGGCGGCAAATTTGTCGAGCAACGCCTCGACGGTCAACTGCTTTTTTTCCTCGCCACGGACGTCGAGAATAATCTCGCCGTTGTTCATCATAATCAGCCGGTTGCCGTGCTGGATGGCGTCCTTCATGTTGTGGGTCACCATCATGGTGGTGAGGTGTCCCTCCTCGACAAACTTGTCGCTGAGCGCCAACACATTCGCCGCCGTCTTGGGATCGAGCGCTGCCGTGTGCTCATCGAGCAGCAGCAGCTTCGGGGTTTGCAGCGTCGCCATCAGCAGGGTCAGCGCCTGGCGCTGACCGCCGGAGAGCAGGCCGACCTTGCTGGTCATACGGTTTTCCAGCCCCAGATCCAGCGTTTTGAGCAGCTCGTAGTATTCGTCGTGCTCCTTCTTCGTGATGCCGATCTTGAGCGTGCGGGCAAGACCCCGGCGGGCCGCCAGGGCCAGGTTCTCGTCGATCTGCATCGTCGCGGCGGTGCCCATCATCGGATCCTGGAACACCCGGCCGAGCCATTTCGCCCGTTTGTGCTCCGGGAGGCGGGTGACATCCCGCCCATCGATCAGGATATTGCCGCGGTCGATGGCGTAGACACCGGCGACGCAGTTGAGCAGTGTCGACTTGCCCGCGCCGTTGCCGCCGATGACGGTCACAAAGTCGCCGTCCTCGAGCGTCAGGCTGACGTTGCGCAGCGCGATCTTCTCGTTGACCGTCCCGGCGTTGAAGGTTTTCCAGAGTCCCTTGACCTCCAGCATCCTATTCGGCCTCCTTCCGGGCGGATTTGACAAGCGTCATCAGATAGCTGCGCAGCATCGGCAGCGCGAACGCAATCGCGATGCTGATCGCGGTGAACAGCTTCAGATCGTTCGGATTGAGTCCGAGCTTCAGCACGAATGCGATGATGATGCGATAGAGAGTCGCGCCGATGATAATCGAGATCAGGCGGGCAAAGAACTTGCCCTTGCCGAAGAAGAGCTCGCCGATGATGACCGAGGCGAGACCGATCACGATTGCGCCGATGCCCATCTGCACATCGGAATAGAGCTGCTGCTGGGCGATCATGGCGCCCGAGAGCGCGACAAGGCCGTTGGACAGCACAAGCCCGGTGATAATCATGGTCTTGGTGTTGATGCCCTGCGCCCGGACCATATGCGGGTTGTTGCCGGTCGCGCGGATCGCGCTGCCGAGCTCGGTTCCGAAGAACCAGTAGAGGATACCGATCACGATGAGCACAATCACCGCCGTGACGAGAATGACCGCGAAGTTGCGGTTGAGCGATTCGTCCGACAGCAGATTCAGCTTCTGAACGCCGCTGAAGATGGTGTCGTATTCCCGCGGATTGATCGAGATATTGGCCTTGTCCATGATTCGCAGGTTGACCGAATAGAGCGCGATCATGGTCAGAATGCTCGAGAGCAGCGCCGGGATTTTGAACTGGGTATGCAGCAGGCCGGTCACGAGTCCCGCGAGCATACCGCCGCAAAACGCCGCGAGCAGCGCGACAAAGGGATTGCCGCCCCGCAGAATCCACTGCACCGCGATGGCGGCGCCGGTCGTGATGCTGCCCTCGACGGTCAGATCCGCGATATCGAGAATGCGATAGGTCAGATAGACGCCAAGCGCCATCACCGACCAGAGAAGCCCCTGGGCGACCGCGCCCGGGAGGGTTCCCAAAAGATCAAGCATAAAATCCATAAGAAAAGCCGTCCTGTACTGTATTATTGCGCCGCTTCGCTGTAGGTCTTGAGATAGCTCTGGAACTCCTCCGGGATCGTGATGCCGATCCGCTCGGCGGTCTCCTTGTTGATTTCATAGGCGAACTCGGTCTGCCACTCGATCGGCATTTCCTCGACCTTCGCCTCGCCCTTCAGAATCTTGACCGCCATCAGACCGGTCTGGTAGCCGAGCTTGTCGTAGTCGATACCGACCGTCGCGAGGCCGCCCTTGGTGACCATACCGGATTCGCCGACGATCGTCGGAATCTTCTTGCTGTTCGCGATCTCGGAGGCAATGCTCATCGCGGTCGCGAAGGTGTTGTCGGTCGGGACATAGATCGCGTCGCATTCGGAGCAGATCGCCTCAGTCGCCTGCTGAACCTCGTTGGCGTTGGAAACTGTCCGCTCGACATAGGACATGCCGGCCGCCTCGATGGCCTCCTTGGCCAGTCCCGCCTGGATGATCGAGTTGTTCTCGCTCGAGGTATAGAGCACACCGACCGTCTTCGCGTTCGGGACGAGCTTTTGCAGCATCGCGATCTGGTCCTTGATCGAAGCGAGGTCGCTGGTGCCGGAGATGTTAACACCGGGCTTCTCCTCGGATTTGACCAGCTCGCTGTAGTCGGTCACAGCGGTGCCGAGAATCGGGATGGTCGTCGTCTTGGAGGCGACGGATTCGACAGCCGGGGTCGCGATCGCGAGGACAAGATCCACCTTATCCGAGACAAAGCCGTCGCTGATCGTGCCGAGATTGGTCGAATCGCCCTGCGCGTTTTTGTAGTCGATTTTGACCGTCTCGCCGTCCTTATAGCCGTTCTCGGCGAGCGCGCGGATGAAGCCCTGGCGGGCGCCGTCCAGCGCCACATGGTCCATATACTGCACAATACCGACGGTCGGCACCTTCGTCCCGTCCTTCCCGGTGTCGCCGCCGTTGCAGCCGACACAGGAGAGGGTCAGCAGGCCACAGAGCGCCGCCGACAAAAGTTTTCCATGAAATTTCATAACGCTTCCTCCTCAAATCCGGCAATCTGCCGAATAGAATGCACAAATTATACCACCGCTGCATCGCTTTTGTCAAGAAAAATTTTATCCATTTAAAGCGACAAAACTCAGAGCGGTGTGCTGGTCTGAAAAGCGCACCGCTCTGCTCTTCTCAGGCCAGCGCACTGCGCTTCCAGGCGCCGAACCGGTAGAAGCCGAAGGCCAGCGCGGTCGAGAGCACCCAGCCGACCGGCCAGGAGAGCCAGATGCCCGCCGGGCCGAGCGCGGGAGTCAGCACATAGGCCAGCACTACCCGCAGGATCAGGTCGGTGAAGGTCGAGGCGGTGAAGCAGCGGACCGCGCCCGCACCGCGCAGCACCCCGTCGGTCAGCAGCTTCAACATGACGAAGGGATAAAACGGCGCGACAATCCGGAGAAATTCCAGCCCTGTCCCGAGCGCCGCGCCGCTCTCCTCCGGGAGGAACAGCCCGACCATGCTCCCGCCGAAGCCGAGATAAGCCGCCATGAAGGGCACGGCGACACAGAGCGCGAGCAGCAGTCCGGCGCGATAGCCCTTCGGCACCCGGTCGACCGCCCCGGCGCCGATGTTCTGTGCCGTATAGCTCGAGAGAGCGTTGGACATGGTGCTGAAGGAGGTGACGGCAAAGGTGTTGAGCTTGACAGCGGCGGAATAGCCCGCGCCGACCGAGGAGCCGAAGCTGTTGACCAGTCCCTGGATGAAGAGGTTGCCGACCGAGACGAAGCTCTGCTGGAGAATGCTCGGCACCGCGAGACGCAGGATCCGCGCGAGCATCTCCCGCGAGAACCAGCCCGTCCGCCCCTCGGTCGTCATGCCCCGCAGCCGCCGACGCAGCGTCGCCGCGGCCAGCAGCGCCGCGGCGCCCTGGGCGAGGAAGGTTGCCCAGGCCACTCCCGCGACCCCCATGTCGAAGACGGCGACAAAGAGGAGATCCAGCGCGACGTTGGCGGCCGACGAGCCGAGCAGAAAATAGAACGGCGTCCGGGAATCGCCGAGCGCGGTGAAGATGCCGGTGCTGATATTATAAAGGAAAAGAAACAGAAAGCCGAGGATGTAAATGCGGAGATAGGTGAAGGAGTCGTCAAAGATGTTGTCCGGCGTCTGGAGCAGCCGCAGCAGCGGCACACCGGCGAGCAGGCCGCCTGCCGTCAGCACCGCGCCGATCCCAAGGGAGGCGAGGAAGGCGGTGTTGACCGCGAGCTTCAGCTCGCGCAGCTGCCGCGCCCCGAAGAGCTGGGAAATCACAACCGAGCAGCCGACGCTGGTGCCGACCGCGACCGCCATGAACAGCATCGTGATCGGATAGGACGCGCCGACCGCGGCGAGCGCATCCTCGCCGATGAAGCGGCCCGCAATCACGCTGTCCGCGATGTTGTAGAGCTGCTGAAACACGATGCTGCCGAGCATCGGCAGCGTGAACCGCCAGAGCACCCGGCCCGGGCTGCCCGCCGTCATATCCGTTATCATGCCGTCATCCCCTTTTCTCTATCAGTATACACCCGATTTGCGGCACGGAAAATCCGCACACCGACGGGGTTTCCCGACCATGCGCGGATTTTTTTGTCGCATTTGTCGCGGGCGTCCGGCTCAGCGGAGGATGCCGCGATAGGTTTCACCGACCCGACGATAGCTCTCGAGGTTGCCGACGTCATAGCGCGCGCCGGGCATCTCCATCGCATAGACCGGGCTCTTTTCGCAGAGCCAGGCGATGAAGCTGCCGGGGGCGTCGACGCCGCAGCCGTCCGCAATCGCCTCTCGCACCCGCGCGGCGTCGGCACGGCTGTAGACATAGAAGGGGGGGACGCACCAGTGAGAGGCCGGCTCGGCGGGCTTCTCGGCCATCGCCGCGATCCGGTCGTTCTCCCCGAGGGTCAAAACGCCGCATTTTTTCAGCTTTTCCGCGTCCGGCTCGTAGTAGCGCATCACGCAGGAGGCACGCTTTTCCCGGGCATAGTCGACGAGGCGACAGAGCGAGAAGTCGAGCACATTGTCCCCGGCGATCACGAGCAGATCGTCGTCGAGGCCGAGCTGCCCGATCGCGAATACCACGTCCCGTACCGCGCCGAGCCGGGTCTCGTTGCTCTCGGTGCCGTCGTCCAGCACCGTCACCGGCAGCGGCTTTTTCGCCGCCCATTCCTCAAAGTGGCGAACATAGCGGTGGTTCGAGATGACGACATAGCGCGAGATCGCCTCGGAGGCGGCGATGTCGTCCAGCAGCCAGTCGAGAATCGGCTTCCCGCCGACCTCAAGCAGCGGCTTCGGAAAATTCTCGGTCAGCGGATATAGACGGGTCGCATAGCCCGCCGCGAGCACGACACAGATCATGGAGCGGCCATCCTTTCGGTTGTTGAAATGAGGGGTGGTTTTTCGGAATAAGGGGGCAGGTTTTGGCTCCACCGGTTCTTACAGTTGAACGCCGTCGGCGGAATGGCAGAAATGCACCGAGAAGCTCTCCCGGAGCGCGGGGAAGGCCGCGCAGTAGGCTTCCGTCACCTTTTCCCGGATCGACTCCTCAAAGGCGGGGTCAATCAGCGCCATGCAGCAGCCCTTGAACCCCGCGCCGGAGAACCGGCCGCCGTAGATGCCGTCGGTGCGCAGCATGATCTCGTAGAGCGTCTTGAGCTCCTGCGAGCCGGTCTCATACTGATAGATGCTGCTGTGGCCGCTCTCGAAGGAGAGGCGGCCGAAGGTCTCGATATCCCCGTTGCGCCAGGCCTCGGCGCCCTGCTCGACGCGCGCGAACTCGCTGTAGAAATGCGCGGCGCGGCGGCGCCAGTTCTCCGGCAGCCGGTCGCCGTACTGCTCATAGACCTCCCGCGGCACATCCCGCAGGCGGCTGTCCGCAAAGCGGCCATAGGGCAGCCCCGCAAAGCCCTTCAGCGCATAGGACGCGGCCTTCAGCTCGTCGACCCGCATGTTGAAGGCGGAGCCGACCAGCGTCCGTTCGACGCCGCTGAAAAAGATCGCGATTTCATAGGGCTTCATGGCGGGATTCTGTGGGATCAGCTCATAGCTGTCGTCCTTCGTGTCGAGGAAGAGGAGGTGATCTTTCTTCGAGAACACCTCGCAGCTCTGGTCGAGCTTGCCGCAGCTGACGCCGACATACTGGTTCTCCGACCAGAGCGCGGTTTCGATCATCTCCTGCGCGGTCAGCCGGATGCCGTTTGCGCGGCAGAGCGCCGAGAGGAAGGCGATGATGACCGCGGCGGAGGAGGACAGCCCGCCGACCGGCAGGCTCCCTTCGATGACGGCATAGAGTCCCCGGTGGAGGGTGTGGTGCTGCGCGAGCGCCAGCACCGCGCCGCGCAGATAATCCGCCCAGTCGTTCTGCTTCGGCGGGACATCCTTGATATGGAACTGGACGCGGCCCTCAAAATTCAGGCTGCACAGCTCGACGACGCCGTTGTCGGTCGGCGCGAAGACAACCTCAATGCCCTTGTCGATCGCGAAGCCGGAGACCAGCCCGAACTGGTGATCGGAATGGGCGCCGAGTGGGCAGACGCGATAGGGACAAAACGCGCGCTCCGCCTCCTGAACAGCCGGAAAGCGGCGCTCAAATTCCTGTAAAAGCGACATGGTGTTTCCTCCGTTTTTTACTCCCAGTTTTTGCAGACATCGATCCAGTCGCAGCCGGCGGCATACCGCTCCAGCTCCGGGATGGTCAGCCCGATGGCGCTGTTGCTGCTGCCGCAGGCGGGATAGACCGTCTCGAAGCGCCGCAGCGACACGTCGAGATAGACCGCGACCCCGTCCTTCACCGCGAAGGGGCAGACCCCGCCGACCGCGTGGCCGATCAGGCGCTCGACCTCCTCCGGGCTGAGCATCTTCGCCTTTTCGTGGAACTGTGCCTTGAATTTGGCGTTGTCGATCTTGGCGTCTCCCGCCGCGACGACCATCACGGCCTGCCCCGCGACGAGAAAGGTCAGGGATTTGGCGATATGCGCCGGGGCGCAGCCGAGCGCCTCCGCCGCGAGCTCCACCGTTGCCGAGGAAACCGGGAACTCCTGAATGCGGTCGGCGATGCCGAACGATTCGAAATAAGCCTTCACTGCTTCGATTGCCATACTGTCTCTCCTATCATGATAAAAGTATTTGCATTTTACCACAATTTCCCCGCGATTTCAACAGGTGCGCCGGAAAAGAGAGGGGAGGGGGGCGGAATTTTCCGGTGGAAACGCCGCCCGCAGAGCGGCAAAAGGAACGATCCCATATGACAAACCGTACCGTTTCGCCCAGGTGTGTACGGCTCCTGCAAAGGGGGCGGCCGACAGCCTGATTGAATGTTGGGAATGGTGCCTTACCATTGAGATTGGATGGCCGTCCCCTTTGTGGGGATAGTAAAGCCGGTCATGTCCACGCCCTCCAGCTGCAAGAGGGCGTTTTTCTTGTCTACGCCTCCGGCATATCCGGTCAGGCTGCCGCCGCTTCCTACTACCCGATGGCAGGGGACAATAATGGAAATTTCGTTGTGGCCTACGGCCCCGCCTACCGCCTGGGCCGACATTCGGGCGAGGCCCCGCCGGGCGGCGATTTGTTTTGTGATCCATCCATAGGTTGTCGTTTGTCCATAGGGAATCTGCCGCAGAATGTTCCAGACCTCCATCTGAAAGGCCGAACCGATCATGTGAACAGGCGGCATAAAATCCGGCTCCCGGCCCGTGAAATAGATATCCAGCCAGCGGCGCGCATCATCCAATGCCGGAAGGTTCCCCGCTTGATGTTCGGGATCCAGATGGTCGGCATAGTATTTCTCTCCGTCAAACCACAATCCGGTCAGTCCCTCGTGGTCGGCGGCAAGCAGGATGCCGCCCAGCGGAGAATCATAGTGTGTTGTGTACTGCATATTACCCCTCCAGATATTGATTGGAATCCGCCGGAGCGCCGCTGCGATCCGTCATGGTAGAATCCCCTCACGCCGTTCACTGGTTCCGGCTGACGCCCGGAACCGGTCGGCTGAGAGAACATGAAACTATGCCCGAGGCGGGGGCGTTACCCGCCTCGGGATTTCAGGGAAACAAATTATTTCCCTGAAACCCTTTCCTCAATATTGTATCATACATCCATCGTCTCCGGCAAGCGGTTGGGAGAAAGACCGGTCTGGGAGCGCGTGCGTATGCAGTCTATTGCGGTCGCTTCGCCGCCGCCAACCCATTTCGCACACTTTCCCAAACACATTTTTCACGAAGTTTTTCCGACACTATATTGATTTTCGAGTTCCGCTATGCTGATATATTCCTGGCACTCAACAAAAGGAGGTGAATACCCTGAGTTCCAAACCGGGAAGGCCGAAAAGCGCCAATCCCAAAGACGTTGACCTCAAGGTTCGCGTGGATTCCCAGACCAACGCGGCGCTGCTGGCGTACTGCGAAAAGACCGGGCTGACGCGCGCGGAGGTTCTGCGGAAGGGCTTGATGGAGCTGCTGGCCCGCGAAAAATAGAGGAACCGGCCCGTACTCGTCAAAGCAGAAGCCGATTCCTCACAGTCCCCAACCGCCCCGAAAGACGAAAGGACGTAAATATTATACCATGATCCATGGGAAACGGTATGTTTCCTTATTTCCCTAGGCGGGTAACGCCCCGCCTAGGGCATGGTTCAATGTTCTCTCAGCCGTCCGGTCCTGCGCCGCAGCGCAGGACCGGTGAACGGCGTGAGGTTATTATACCATACATCCATCGTCTTTGGCAAGCGGTTGGGAGAAAGACCGGTCTGGGAGAGCGTGCGTATGCAGTCTGTTGCGGTCTCTTCGCCGCCGCCAACACCTCTCGCACACTTTTCCAAATAGATTTTTCACAGCGATTTTCCGACACTATATTGACTCTTGTAGCCCGTATCCCTTATAATAATATTGGGTTACGGAAGGAGGCGAAGTAATGCCCGAAAAAAAGAAGATGGGCCGTCCGACAGACAATCCGAAACGGGATCCGATCCATGTGCGACTGGACGAGGAATGTCTGGAGCTGCTCGCCGTGTACTGTGCGCAGGAGCAGGTTCACCGAACCGAAGCCATTCGCCGGGGGATACGGAAGCTCCGGGACGACCTGAAAAAGTAGAGGAACCGGCCCGTACTCGTCAAAGCGGGAGCCGATTCCTCACAGTCCCCAACCGCCCCGAAAGACGAAAGGACGTAAATATTGTACCATACATCCGTCGTCTCTGGCAAGCGGTTGGGAGAAATTACCGAAAGGAACGATACCATATGACAAACCGCACAACGTCAATCGATGTTTCCCTGACAAAAGACGGAGGCCGGAGAAGCATTCTGGACAAGCTGTATTACGGCGAGCTGTACCCGATGGAGCACGCGGAATACGACGAGGCCTACCGGGAACTGAACCGCCTGATCTCGGAGAAGAAGCAGGCGTGGGAGAGTCGCCTCAGCGAGGAGGAGCTGCGGCAGTGGCAGGAGCTGGCCGATCTCGAGACGGATCATGTCTGCATGGAGCTGCGGTCGATGTTCCGCTGCGGGGTTCGTCTCGGCTATGGCCTGTTCGCCGAAATTGGCGATGGCTGGCCGTTCAGCAAAGCGTGAGCAAAACAGGGGATGCGACGGCCGCATCCCCTGTTTTTACTCTCCGTCGCCGTCCCGCGTGAGCACCAGCGCCTGACGGCCGAGCTCCTCGAAGCGCTGCTCGAACAGCCCTCGGGGATAGCCGACCCGTCCCCGGCTCTTGTAGGGATCGTTGCAGTAATAATAGTCGTCGTCATAGCCGACCAGCACAAGACAGTGCTCCTTCGCAATCCACTGGAAGGGCTCGCCGGTCGATTCGTCGATCCAGATCGTGCCCGGAACGGAGGCCATCATATCAGTCGTCGCCCAGACGAGCATCGGCTCGCCCCGGTCGATATACGCGGTCAGCGACGAGCAGTCGGTGCCGGTCAGATTGCGTATCCGCAGTTCCGCTGGCAGCGAGCAGCGTGCGAGCGCCCGTTCGATCACCGGCGCATAGCAGCCGTAGGAGGCGACCTCGCGCGGGTTGCCGACAAACCGGTCGTTCGGATTGGGGCCGGTCAGTGTATCGCCCGTTTGCCGGAGAACGCCGCAGTCGAGACAACCGTCGATGAACGCGTCGACCGTCATCGGCACCTCCCAGTATTGCAGCAGCATCACCGCGCTGACGCTTTCACAACCGGTTGGATAACGTTCCTCCTGACTGAGATAGGGCACGGGAAGCACAGATATTTTGGTGGCCGTTCGATCATCCGTCGGCATGGTGACGAGCGGTATCTGGCCTGCCGGTACGCGATCCGACGGGACGGTCGCAACCGGTGTCTGGTCAACCGGTCGCCCGTTGTCGCTGTCTGTCGGCTTGCGCTCTTGTCCCTTTGGAAAAACGTAGCAGATCACCGCCGCCAGCACAACCGCCAGCAGCACATATCTTCCATACCGTCTCATTTGCCATACTGCCTTTCCTTGCTGTGATGTGCTTATTATGGCGGCAAACAGGACAGCAAGTATACAGGAAGCTGCAAAGAAACGGCAAAATTTTTATTCCGCCAGCAGACCGAAGCCGGAGGGTGACTGCTGGACAGGATCGTAGTAGAGCAGCAGGCCGGTCATCCAGCCTCTCGGTGTCAGGAAATAGCCCGGTAAATGCTTTGTGCCGGACAGAATGATGAGAATATTGCCACCGTAGAAAACCATGTCGTAGTCCCCTTCAAAAAGCAGAGAGAAGAGCGAGCTGGGGACCTGGTCGCCGAAGAGGTAGTCGTCGGTTGGATCCTCGGTGGCATGATAAAACATCTCCAGAATGGTGCCGAAAAAGTCATCGCCCTTCTTGTCTTCCCAGTGCGTAATGGAATCGATTTCCGCTTCCTTTGGAATGACCGGATCGAATGGGTAGGCGAAATATTGGTTTCTATTTTGAAAAATGGAGCGCAGCCGGCTTGTCTCGACGGCAATCTCATCGTTGGAGACGATGTTGGAGGTGGCCGGAAGGACATGAAAGGATAGAAAGTGTATGCCGTTCCAAACCAGATCCAACAGATACGTGCCCGCCTCTGCCTCATAGGAAAAATGATGGAGATAAAAGGCGCTTTCCTCCTGCTGCCAGGTCATGGCTGAATAAAAATCCGGCTCATCAAGCGGTGCATAGGCTGAATTGAGCAGTATCAGGCAGTTGATAACACGAGCGTTGAAATTCTTTTTGTGTGTCTGGAAATCGTTTTCCGCTTCATCAACGTTCTGCGAGTATTCCATGACGGAGATGCCCTGCTTCGGCTGATAGGTCGTCCAGGGATAGAAGGTCAGCTCCTCCTCCGGATCGATATAGAGCAGCGGGTTACTGCCGATATCGGCGTCGACCGGTTGCACCGTATCCTTGTAGGAGGGGAGCATGATCTCGATCAGATCCATGCTGAAAAATCCGGTGAGCAGGATGGCCGCTGTCAGCAACAGCGATCCCGCGATTCGCAGTCCTCTCGTCATAGCGCTTCCTCCTTCTTCGAAAACCGCACGGTGACGGTTGTGCCGATCCCCGGAAGGCTCTCGATCAGCAGCTCCGCCCCGTGGCGGCGGGCGATCTCCAGACAGAGCGCGAGTCCAAGACCCGCGCCGCCCGCCTTGCGGGAACGGGATTTGTCGACCATGTAGAACGGCTCGGTCACACGGCGGATTTCCTCGCGGCGCATACCGATGCCGTGATCCGTTACAGCGATTCGGACGTCGTCCGCCTGCCGCCGGGCAGACAGAAGAATCTCCGCCCCCTCCGGCGAGGCCTTGGCCGCGTTGTCGATCAGGTTGCCGAGCAGCGACTGGAACAGCACCCGATCGAGGGGAAGGGTGATCTCCTCCGCCCGGCAGAGGAGCCGCTGGCCGCGGCGGCGCAGCAGCGGCTCAACCGACTGGCGGATGTCCTCAAAGAAGGCGGGCAGTGCGACCGGCTCGAGGTCCAGCTGGGAATTGTTGGTTGTGACCAGCTCCATCAGCTTGCCCGAGAGGGTTTGCAGCCGCCGGGCCTCCTCGACGATGATGCCGGCGTATTCCTGCCGTTGCTCCTCGCTGATCGACCGCTGAATGCGCAGCAGGTCGGCAAAACCGAGGATCGAGGTCAGTGGGGTCTTCATCTCGTGGCCGAGATTGTCGATGAAGCGCTTGCGGCTGTCGGCGAGCGCCTGTACCTCCTCGATATTGTGTTCGATCGAGGCTGCCATCCTGTTGACGTTCTGGGAGAGGCGGCGGAACTCCTGGCCGCCCTTTTCCGGCAGCCGGAGCTGATACTGCCCGGCGGCGATACGGCGGATCGAGGTGTTGATGCGGCCGAGCGGGGAGAGCAGGCGAAACACCACGAGAATCAGCACAAGGCCGATGAGACAGGCGAAAGCGAGACTGACAAACCGGACGAACCGGAGCTGGTCGTCCAGCGTCTCATATACGGCGGATACGTCGGAGATGGTGAAAATCGCGTAGCGGTTTCCCTCCATCGTCACCGGCGAGCCGGTCAGGATATAGGAACGGCCTTCATAGTCGCGAATCAGGCTCAGCGACACCCCGTCCTCTTCGCGCAGCACCTCCTCCTGGAATACCGCTGTCAATGGTTCCGCATGATAGGCGCTGATTACCATGTTTTCCCGGGAAATCGAAACACCGTCGAGATCCTGCTGCTGGGCGCCGACCGTGCCGCGCAGGATCGTGTCAATGCCGTCGGCGGTCAGCAGCAGCTTTTTTTGGCGCAGCCGTTCATGCTCTGCTTGCGGTCTAGCAAGTAAGAGGTAGAA
>USLV01000013.1 GCA_900555705.1 uncultured Oscillospiraceae bacterium
GTCAGATGTGTATAAGAGACAGGGTCAGGATCAGCGCGCCCCGTTCCAGCGCCTCCCGGATCGCCTGTCGCTGCTTGCGTTCATACCGGATGCCGTAGCAGCTCTCCAGCAGATCGATATCCCGATCCGCCTCCCGCCGCTCGGACGGCGGAAGCGCGGCCAGCATCACCACCCGCGAGGCGATATAACTCTCCGCTCCGTAGAGATTCGGCAAAAAGACAAACCGGCGGCCGTCGATCTCCGCAGTTCGAACCGACAGCCCACCGATCATCCCCTCCAACACCTCCGCCACCGGCGTAAGCTCCAGCCCGAGCATCTCCGCCGCTGTCGGCAGCAGCTTGCCGTCCGGCAGACAGGTATGTCCGTTGCCGGTGTTGTGCCGCAGGACATAGAGTAGTCCCGCCTCGATTCGCCGCGCGTCGTCCGGTGCGCCGTGCATTCCCATGCATATCTGATCCGCCCGATCGAAGCCGATATAGAGGCCGGGGGAACAAAGCAAATAGGGATTCTCCCGGATCTTGCCGATCGTCTCACCGCCCCACCGCTTCCAACAGCGCAGCGCCTCGTTAGCCGTCAGGCCGTACTGCGAAAAGGTCAGCATCACCTCGCGCAGACCGAACTGGGCCGCGAACTCTTCTCCGATTGCCCGGGCGCGGGCAGGGGTGATACCCCGGATCTCGGCAAGCCGGATCGGCTCCTGCTCCATGATGCGCAGCGTCTCCGCACCGAATTTCTCCACAATTTTCGCCGCCGTCGCAGCACCGATCCCCTTGACCGCCCCGGAGGACAGATAGCGCAGGATCCCGTCTGCCTCTTCCGGCAGTGCCCGTTCGGCATATTCGGCACGGAACTGTGTCCCGAAGGTGGGATGATCCACCCATTCCCCCGCCAGCTTCAGCCGCTCCCCGACGCTCGCCATCGGCAGCACGCCCACAACCTTTTGCAGTTCCTCCCCGGCAGCCACGTCCAGAACGGTCCAGCCGTTGTCCTCATTGCGAAAGACAACCCGCTCGACCGTTCCCTCCATCATCTGCCACTGCTTTTCATCCATCCGTCATCGTCCCCGCTCGTCAGATTTGCGAACATATATTCTATAGTATAGCAAATCTTTCCCGGGATGTAAACTCTTATAGCGGCAGAATTTCCGCCAGCTCCGCCGGCTTGACCAGCCGGACGACCCCGACCTCATCACAGGCACACTGCGCCAGCCGTCTCGTCTCCTCGTCTGCGTCCAGATCCAGCAGATACACCGTCGGGGAGAAGCGATCCTCCCAGATGCGGTGTGCAGCAATGCTGCGAACCAGATATTCCGCATCCGACCGATGTCCGGAGAGCGGCACAATCCAGATGCCGCCGCTTTTCCGAACCGGCAGCAGCAGCCGCAGCACCACCCAGCGAATGCACTGCACACAGCCGCAAAGCGCCAGCAGCAGCACCACCGCTGTCCATATGTATTCCGCCATAAGCCCATCCCCTTCCGTCGTTCTGGTCTGGGGAGACCGCGCGGCTATCCCGCCGCATCCCACCCAGCGCCGCGCCGGCCTCTCTGTTTCATTCTATGTCGCCGCAGCAGAAGGGTGCGTATAAAAGCAAAACCGGGGCTTTGGCCCCGGTTTTCTATCTGTCCGGACTGCTGCCGAGTTCCCGG
This sequence comes from uncultured Oscillospiraceae bacterium, assembly GCA_900555705.1. Classification (GTDB taxonomy): domain Bacteria; phylum Bacillota; class Clostridia; order Oscillospirales; family Acutalibacteraceae; genus UMGS1858. The sequence goes on from USLV01000013.1 coordinate 1,649, forward strand.
ACAAGCTGTTCCATCTCCCGCTTGGACTGTACGTCGTGTGTGCGTTCGATGACTGCCGACCGTCCCTCCGGCGACAGAGCGGAAAAGGCCTGCAACGCCTCCGGATTCCTGGCCAGTGCCATACCGAGCCCCATCGGAATCTCTCCATCGCTCAATAGACTGCGTATATCCACCATATCCACGCCCCTTTCGAAAGCTGCTGTTAGCATACCCCGAAAAGGATTCGCTTATACCCGGATACGCAACAGAGGAGGATACCGAACGGTATCCTCCTCTGTTGCGAGGAATATGCCCCCTGTATAGGTGATAAACCTTTTGTTCGAAATGAGACATTCCGTGATCCCGCCATTGAAAAGCTGTGCTTCGGTCGGTTATTTCTCAGCCGGGAATTTATCGATCTTCTCAACAGCGTATTGCAGGATCAGGCGAGCGTCGGTGGTGTTGACAACGCCGTCGCCGTCGACATCACCAGCCGCCAGCTGTGCTTCGGTCAGTGTGATCTTTTCGACCGCATATTGCAGCGCCAGGCGCGCATCCGTTGTGTTCACAACGCCGTTTCCGTCAATATCACCCAGAACAGCCGACGAGCTGCCGGCCGCCGGTTTGGTGACCACCAGATAGTCGAGCCAGACCTCGCCGGACGTCTCCGCCTCCTGTGTACTTGCCGTAAGTTCCCACATCATGTTGCCGATGCCGCGTTCCGCGTACTGGAAGCCCTCTTCCATCCGCAGCCAGCCGCTCTCGGCCACCACCTCATAGGTATCGTCGTAGAGACAGACACAATATTTTTTATCAGCACCGCTGCGGGCATCCACCTTGACCTCCACGCGATACCAGGTATCGGCCACCCATGTGCCGATTTTGGTGTCGCCCGCCATCACGGCATTGCCATCCCGCAAAAAACGCACAACGGTCATGAGATCCACGACTGAGCGTCCCTCGGTGCTGTAGAGATACAGCGCCATCATGCTGTCCTCCGCCGCACAGAGCCGATCCAGCTTGATACGGCTCTCGAAGCGATAGATATCGCCCGGCTGCAAAAACAGCGTGTTGTTGCCGAGATACACCGCCGAGGATTTGTTATTCTGATAGAACCGCACCGCCGAGACCCCGTCGACCTCGGCCAGCGTCAGATTGCCGTCCGCGCTCGGCTTCGATATCTGACGGAACTCGTTCGTCGCCACCAGCGCATTGGCAATCCCGTTGGTCTCTTTCACCTCGTAACCGTTGAAATCCTCTGTGAAGAGCAGCTCCTCGTCCAGCCCGATGTCCGCATCCGCCGGCACATCCCAGCGCGTCACCCGCACCATATTGTGCTCCCAGCGCCCGGCCCCCTCGGTGGTGATGGCACCCAGCAGGGTATAGCCGGTCACAAAAATCCGGTCGAGATGCTCCGAGGCCAACGCCTTGATCCCCTGGTTGTCAATAAAGCCGCCGAGCAGGTTCATTTTTCCCTTTTCTCCGGCTGTCGCCAGAACAACGGCACGGGCATGATAATTACCGCCGTATACATTCAACGTACCGCCCTGTACATTCAGATAGGAATCCGGCTTAGCCCAGATGGTGAGGTTGTGGATATTCACCTCGCCGTCGAACTCCTCCGTCAGATAGACCGCGTGGACGCCGTCCTCCGATTCCAGCTTGATATCGCCGCTGAGTTTGTCAAAAGCGGTCAACTGAAGATTGACAAACGGCATCTCCTCCAGCGCCTGTACCTCGATAGCAATGGTCGCAAAGTCAATGGCATGGCCGAGGCACCAGCCGGAGGCTGCCTTGCCGTTTTCCTCGATAAACTGGATACCTCTTCCACCGGAATAAGAGAAGTTGTTGTAGAGACGCTGGTCGGTCACATCGCCCACCTGCATCACAATCGAACGTTCCTGCATCCATTTGTACATCATCTGCTCAAACGCCTGTCGCTCCTCCTCGGAGGGGGCGTTTTCCCAGGAACCGTATTTGGTCTGGGCGCCGTTGAGCAACGTCGTATAGTTGAGCTGATAGTTGGCCACCAGTCCGCCGGTCGAACCGCCGCCGACGCGAATCATCGTGCCGAGCGCCACACCGGACAGATACTCGACATAGTGGTTGTCGCAGCGGTAGCTCATCAGATCCACGCCGTTGTAGCCATTGCGCATCGCCACATTGATGATATAGATGTCCGCTCCCTGTCCCTGAATCGCGTAGGGATAGGCCACCACCGCGTTGATATCCGTGAAGCTGTCCTTATACTGTTCGGGATATTCAAAGACAATGCCGCGGATACCGCTCCCGGCCTTCATCTGGATCGCCGCGGGACCGTCCGGTTGTCCGGCGCCGCCATAGATTTCCAGAACTGTTCCGATATTATAGGGATTTCGGCCGATATCCACCGCGCCTTTCAGCTCGACGCCGGTCGGGATCACCAGCTGACCGTCCAGACGATAGCATCCCGGCTTCAGGAAAACGATACCGCCGGTTTTGCCCGCCTCATCCAGCAGCGCCTGCAACGCCGCAGTCACATCCGTCTCTCCCGAGACATCCACATCCGCGACATAGAGCTTTTCCGCCTTCGGACGGGTCAGCTCACTCTTCGTCTCCGAAGCCGGAACCTCCGGTGCGTCGCCGGTGTCCACCGGATCGTCGCTTCGCTCCAGCGGGCAGTGTCCCGCGTTCTCGATCACAGCGGTATTTTTGAACCGGTTGCCGAGCAGCACTGCACCGTTCGTCCCGCGATCCAACAGAATCTGCGTGCCGTCGGTGTTGATATCGCAGTCCATCACGGTCAACGTGCCGTTGCTCGTATAAATCTGTCCACCATCAATCTTACCGCCGGAGAACAGCATTTTGATATAGCCGTCGTAACTGATCGCCGTGTCAACCGCGTCAATCGTCGTGTCATAAAAGAGGATGTTACCGTCTTTGCAATCCTCTGTCCGCAGGATCATAATGCCGGTGTCGCAGTTCTCAATTTGAACATTCGAGATGACCTCGCTGGCACGGCTGACACCGTCCACCAGAATACCGGCGACACAATCGCGAATTTCGAGTCCATAGGTCTGTCCGTTGGGATAGCCGCCGTCTCCTTTGGAATGGGCCATGTAAAGGCCCATATTGTAGCCCTCAATCTCGGAATACATCAGGTAGGACCAGTCGATGCGCTGGAGGACAACGCCGGTTCCGTTTTCGCGGAGGCGTTCTTTCAGCGTAGCGCGCTGCTCCTCGTTGGACGGCGCACCGGCAAGGCCGGAATTTGCCCAGTAGTCCGGCGAAAAATGAATCTGCTCAAAACGGCCGACGTCCGCGATACCGTCCATATTCAGGCCATAGAACAGCGGCGTGCCGTAGACATTGTAAATGGTCGGGCAGCCGTTGCTGGCCGGTCCCTGCTTGATGCCGATATAAGAGTTAATCAGCGTGACATTGCGCACATGCTCATAGTCGTCGCCCCAGGTGTTCGCGTCATATTGCAGGATGGTGGGCGGATACTGCTGGAAGGAGGTATAGCTCTGCTCCGGATACCAGAAGGTCATGTCCCGCACCATGGTGTTGGACTGCATCCGGATAAAAGCCTTTTTGTCTTCGGTCGACCCCTTGCCGCTGTAGACCTTCAGAATCGTCCCCTTCGGCGCAGACTGGCCATCCGGCGCCGTCCAGTCACCGCGCAGGGTGACGCCATAGGGAATCAGCAACTCGCCCCGGCAGACATACTCGCCCTCCGGAATGAACAGTGTGCCGCCGCCCGCCTCATTCAGTGCATCCATCAGACTCTGGATGACCATCGTGACGTCCTGATCCGGATCGCTCTCATAGGTCGGTAGATAATCCCGCAGATTATAGCCGATCACCGGCAGGTCATCGGTCTCATATTTCGTCGGCGCGAGTTCCCATTCCGGCGCCTTCGGCTCGATGCTGCCGTCACCGACCGGATCTGTTGCCTCGCCCTTCGTGGTATCCACAATCCGCACGTTGCAGAGCTTCACGGTATACCGCTTGCCGATCGCCTCATCCGGCAGGCTCACGACATACATCCGGAAAAAGTTGATATTGCTGTAATCCGTTTCATTGCCACTGAAGGAGGAGAGCGGCAGCGTATACCGCGTCCACCCCGCCTGATAGGTCAGGTTCTTCGTATTATAATTGATCTCTTCCACGTCGTTTTTACCGCCGCTGCTGAGCTCAATCTGTCCCGACGCCCGCGGAATCAAATCGACGTCGCCTTTCAGATAGAGATCGAACTCCAGCGCGAGATTCGCCCGCGGGTAATCCGAAATATCAATCGGATCTTCCACAAAGGGCGAGCCCTGGTTAATCAGAATTTTGTTGTCTCCAATCACCATATTGGAACTCACTTTGTGGTCGATCTCCGCCACAATCCGCTCGCTGTCCGCCGCGCTCACAGCCATCGGCAGCAATGACATCGGCAGCAGGAACAGACAGCTCAACAGGCATGCCAACACTCGTTTCATAAATCCTTCTCCCCTTTTCTCAAACGGCCGAAAGTATGTTTTCGATCGTTTGTCATACAGATATACTATACCAGATATCATTTATTTCGTCAATAAAAAACCCGTTTTTTGAAGATATATTTTATTATTTTTGCATAGAAAACAGCCCCGGTCGGGAGAGTTCCGACCGGGGCTGCCAAAATGAAAAATCCTATCTGCTTTGCGGGGGGCTTTCAGTTGGGGCCATAGCCCCAACTTTTCCCGCTCACCCTATAGAGGTAATAAGCCTTTGGTGAAAAATCGCATATTCCGTGATCCTGCGTTCAAATCAGGAGCTCTTCAAGGAGTTACTTCCCTGCCGGGAATTTATCGATTTTCTCAACTGCGTATTGCAGGATCAGGCGAGCGTCGGTTGTATTGACTACACCGTCGCCGTTCACATCACCGGCAGCGAGCTGCGAACCGGTCAGCGTAACCTTCTCGACCGCATATTGCAGCGCGAGACGCGCATCCGTCGTATTCACAACGCCATCGCCGTTGATATCGCCCAGAGACGAGCCGTCGAAGGTACTCTCCGCGCTCCTGGAAATATAAACATAATCCACCAGGACCTCGCTCGTCGTCTTGTTCGGCGTCTCCTGCGGGCCGTCGTTCATGCACTCCAGTACCAGCTGAGCCACCGGTACCCCCGGCTTCTGATAAGCCTCCGGGAAAGCCGTCACCGGGCCAACCGCCACGGTGGTGTAGTCGTTGTCCATCAGGAAAGCCTGATAGGTCTTTTTGCTCTCGTCGCGCAGATCAATTTCCACACCGACACGATACCAGGTGTTCAGCTCATAATCCGCAATCTTCTCATAGTTGTTCTGGAAGCCGTCCGCGAAGGAAAAGCCCGCGAGCTGAACCTGCTCACCACCGATCATCATACCGATCTCAAACACCGACCAATCTTTTTCCATGATGGACTTCAGATTGACCTTTGCCTCGAGACGATAGAGCGAATTTTTCTTGCCGGTCTCAAGCTGAAGGGTACGATTGATCGCATAGGCCGAGCCGTTTTCATTCTTATAAAGACGGAGAACAGACGCGAAATCCTCATCCGTGACCGTCACCGTACCGTTTTCGCTCTGGACAGATATCACATTGAAGGGGCCCTTCGTAGAGGGAACGTTGGGAATACCGTTAACCGTCTCGGTCTCATAGCCGTCGAAGGGTTCGGTAAACACCATTTCGGAGTTCGGATCCAGCTGGGCATCGCCCGGCACATTCCAGCGGGTGATTCGCTTGACCATGTTGTCAAAGCCGCCGAGTTTTTCGGCATCCGCCACCTCGCCGAGATAGAACATGGAATTCAGCGAAATCCGATCCAGGTTTTCCGTCGCCACAATCACATTATTGTTACGGTTGATGTTACCGCCGACAACGTTCAGCGTTCCCGCCTTCTCTGCGGCAGTCAGCGGCGTGTTGTTGGTGCTGAAATTACAGTTATAGACATTCAGCGTACCGTTGTCCACGCGCAGTGTGGTGGTCGGCTGCGCCCACATGGTCAGGTTGTAGAAATCCACCCGATCGTCGCAGTCCGCCGTCAGCAGGACATCGTGCATGCTGGCATCCTTGCTGAGCGCCTCGCCAATGGCATTGAAGCTGGTGAGCTGGGTATTGATGATCTGCATATCCCCAAGCGCCTGGAACTCAAACGCAACCGTCGCATAGTCAACGCCATGGCCAACCATGATGCCGTTCGGCGCCTTGCCGTTTTCGGCCATAAACAGCACACCGCGGCCGCCCGAATAGGAGAAGCTGTCGAAGACAACCTGATTGGTGACATCGCCCAGCTGCAGGATCACCGCATTATGCTGGGTCTGCTCTTTCATGGTAATTTCAAACTCAGCCTTCTGCTCCGGCGTCGGGGAATTCTCCCAGGCGCCCCAACCGGCGTCACCGCCGCCCAGCATGGCGTTATAGTTGGTCTGGTAGTTGTTAATCAGGCCGTTCTGCGAACCGCCGCCCACGCGGATGGCGTTTTTGACACAGACACCCGCGAAATACTCCACATAGTGGTTGTCGCAGCGATTGGTCATCAGGTCGATACCGTTGTAGCCGTTTCGGGAAGAGACATTGACGATGTAGATATCCTTTCCGGCGCCCTGCACCGCATAGGGATAGGCCACAATCTTCTCCGCTGCCGGGTACTGCTCGGGATAATCGAAGGTGATACCGCGGATACCGCTCTTCTCCTTGAGTACCACAGTCGCGTCGCCCTCGGCCTCGCCCTTGCCGCCGTATACCTCAAAGATCGTACCGGTGTTATAGGGAATACGGCCGAGATCGACAACGCCTTTCAGCTCGACACCGGTCGGCACCGTCAGGCTGCCCTCCAGGCGGTAGTTGCCCGCCGGCAGGAAGACGATACCGCCGCCGGCCGCACCGGCCTTGTCCAGCTCCGCCTGAATCGCCGCCGTCACATCCGTTTTACCGGTCGAATCGACCTCCAGAACATACAGCGTATTCTTCGCGGCCTTCGCCTCGCGGGTACGGGTCTGTTCTTCGGTCAGCCGCTTGATCTCATCCACCTCGATAGGCGTATGATCGATCGCAGACGGACAGAGTCCCTTGTTCTCAATCACCGGATCGCCCTTGAAGCGGTTGCCGGTGAAGATGGCGTTGTGGGTGCCGCTTTCAAGCGTCGCGTGAGGCGCCTCGGTCTCAAAATCGCAGTTGATCATGCTGATCGCGCCGCAGGTCGTATAGACAAGGCCGTTCTCGATCGTGCTGGACAGCACCGAGACCTTGAGCCAGCCCTCGTGGTCGATCGCATAATCGGTGGCGTCGATGGTCATATCCGCGAACTGGATGTTGCCGTCGCGGCAGTGGTCGTCATACGCCACACTGATACCGGTCATACAGTTGTCGATATTGACATTCGCGAGCACTTCACCGGAGCTGCTGACGCCCTCGACATAGATCGCCACACCACAGTCCTTGAAATTCAGACCGTAGCAGTTACCGTTCGGATAGGAATACCGGCGGCCGTTCTCCTGGTTGAACTCCTCCGTACACTCGGAGAGGCTGAAGGAGAGGCCTGTGCCGTAGCCGGTCACGTTGTAGAAGGTCAGGAAGGACCAGTCAATCCGGCGCAGGATAAAGCCGATCGCCTGGGTGCTCAGATACTCTTTGAGCTTCTCGGCATCCTCGTTGGAGGACGGTGCGCCGGCCAGACCGGAATGGATCCAGTAATCCGGTGCGAGATTGATGGTGTCGTAGCGGCCGATATCCGCAATACCGTCAATGTCAAAGCCAACTGCCAGCGGGGTGCCGTAGGCGTTGTAGACATTCGGGCAGCCGCTCATCGTCGGGCCCTGCTGAACCGCGATGTACGAGTTGACAAAGGTCACGTTCCGCACGTGACAGTAGCTGCCGCTCAAGATGGTGGGCGGATAGGCAATCGGGTCGCCGCTCTCCAGCGTCTGCTCCGGATACCAGAAATTGACGTTGCGCACCATACAGTTGTTGGAAAGGGTCATGAAGGGCCGACCGCCGCGATCCCCCTTACCGTTATAAATCTTGAAGATCGTGCCCTCGACCGGGGACTTACCATCCGGTTGCGCCCATTCGCCGCAGAGCGTAACGCCCTTCGGAATATTCAGCGAACCTTCCATATGGTATTCACCCGCCGGGATAAAGAGCGTACCGCCGCCCGCTTCCTCGAGGCCATCCAGCAGGCTCTGGATGATCGGCGTCACGTCATCTTTGGCCGGATCCTTGTCCTTGAAATGTTCCTCGTCGAGATAATCGGCCAGATTATATCCCATCACCACATCGTCGGTGGTCTCGAATTCCGCAGCAATCGGCGCCAGCTCCCAAAACGGATCGTCCGGGATAAAGCTGCCGTCACCGATGCGGTCTTCCTCCTCCGTCGGCGCCGTCTTACTGGTGTCAACCAGACGCACATTGCAGACCTTCAGGCGCAGCGTCTCGCCAACATAATTCTTGACATCTACGATGTAGATACGCATATAGTTGATGGCAGCGGGATTGAGCTTGGAATCGTCCGCCGAACCCACGCCAAAGGTGGAGAGCGGGATCGCCTGGCGCACCCATTCCCCCTGTTTCCACTGCAAATTGGCGACAGAGATGTTGATCTCCTCTTTATCGCAGGTTCCCGAGCTGGTGAATTCGATCTGCCCGGCACCGGACTTCAGCGCTTCGAGGCTGCCGTCCATAAACAAATCCATCTGAAGCGCCAGATTGGATTTGATCGAACCGTCGTCGTTCACATAGCCAAGTGCCTTCAAATCAATCGGCGTGGTAAAAACCAGCGCCGGGTTGATCAGCAGGCCACTGCTGCCAATGGTGTAAAGGCCATTGACGGAGTTGTAATTCAGCTCCTTGACTACATAGCCGCCGAAATCCCCATCAGCAGCGCTGACCATGCCAGGCACCAGCGCCATTGGGAAGATAAACAAGCAGCTTAGGAAAATTGCGAGCCATTTTTTCATCTAAAACTTCCACCTTTCTGTTATATCGGCATTTTCCTGTCTTCCAGTATACAGGCATTCATATGGAAAGTCAATGAAAACTCCATATAAAGAACGAGATTTTACGTAATCTTTTACAATTGGCTTTCTTTTCCTTTACACTGTCATATATCTTGTTCGAATATCGATCCATAACTACGAGGAGATCGCCTCCAGAATCCACTCTCGATTGTTCCGCAGCCGTTCATCCGTCGGGGCAATCGCCAACGCCCGCTCGACCATTTCCAGCGACCGCGCATACAGACCGAGCCGATAGCAGGCGAGCGAAGCCAGGTCATACGGCAGGCTTCCCCAGGAATCCGCCTCGCTGATATAGGTGCGCGGCCGTTCTGTGATAACAAGCGCGCGGCCGGTCGTAAACAGCACGCCCTCCCAGTCCTCCTGCCGATAGAGAAACCGGGCGTAATCCAGCCACGGCTCCCGCAGATGCGGCGCCTCTGCCAGCGAGCGTTGGTGCCATGCCTCTGCCTCTCCGGTCATTCCGAGCTGCTCCGACGCTTGTGCCAGATATCTCATCGACGCGCAGCGTTCATCCGCCCAGACCGCCTCCGGCATCGCCAGATGTTGCCGAAGTGTCTCCCGGCAACGCGCCCAATCCCCCCGGAACAGATACTCCCGTCCGAGATAATGCCGGTTGCGGTCATTGTGCGGATCCTCCCGAACCGCCAGCTCCAACAACGGCAAATACTGCGCCCGAGATTTCTCCGGATCCGGGTGATGGTCGAGCTGAATCCCTTCTACAAATATCGTTGGGCAGTCTCCTTCCCCATCCCAGGCCAGAACTTCATGTACGGGGTTGACCCAACGAAACCCTTGTCGGGCATGGATTTTATCAATCCAGAAGACATGTCCCTCGGTTCCGTCCGGCTGAAAGCTCCAGGTATACCGGTATTGAACACGTCGGACACCGTCATGCCACGCCGCTTCCAGCTTCGTCCGCCATCCCGGATGGAAACATTCGTCGAGATCGGTGCATACGCAGATATCCGCGTCCATCGGCACCAGTTCCAGCGACCGGTTGCGCGCCGTGTCAAACCGCCAAGGTTCTACCCGTTCTTCCGTCACAGCGGCACCGAGCGCCCGCAGTCGTTCGGCCGTTCCATCTATCGAACCGGTATCCAGCACCACTACCTCATCCGCTTCTCGCATGGACGCCATCCACCGCGCCGCAAACTTTTCCTCATTCCTGCAAATAGCATATACCACAATTTTCATGTTATTTCCCCCTTTTCAGCGGATTGTGTTTTGTTGTATAGCTTGTACAGACAATTGCCTCTCGTCCCCATTTTGCAGATTACACACATAACCTCTGCATAAACAGACTGCTACAGAAAATTATTTTCACATATATTCGACAAATTATCTCGTAAATCTCACAACCGCCAGTATACTGTATTGTGGAAACGAAAAATAACCTTAAACTTTATAATAGGAAACTCTATAAACGGAGGGATTATTTTGAACGCAACCAAACGATTCGGTGAAAATCTGAAACGACTGCGAAAGGAACAGGGTCTTTCGCAGGAACAGTTGGCCATCGAGGCCGAAATCAGTACCACCAATCTCCGCACGATTGAACACGGTCTCGGAAACCCAACAACAAAAACGGCGGAAAAGCTGGCGCAGAGCCTGCATACCGATCTCGCCAGTCTGTTTAAATAAACACGCATATCCGCGACATTGTCCGGAGGGAGACATCCGGGCGATGTTGGTGCGCACAATTATTGTCAGAGACGCACACCCCTATGGCCAAATTGGCCGGGAGTGTGCGTCTTGTTTTGTTGTCTGTCGATTTTTCCGGCAGGATTTGGACGATTGACAGACCGTGGGGTCTATGATACGCTATTGACAGATAATGAAAGGAGAATGTGATGAAAATTTGTAAAAAAATAGTAAGCCAAGTTGCCATCACGGTCTTTGCAGCCGTTCAATTGATAAGCAGCTGGATTGCCGGTGCGGCTATTCTCCCGGAAACATCCACATCCCCGGAACAGCCGGAAACCGATATTACTGCTGCCACTCCCGAGACGTCCATCACGTCTGTCGGCTCATCGGCGGTACCTAATGCAACCGATACTCCTGCTTCCGTCCAGACCGCGCAGTCGACTACTTTCCCGCATACCATCACAACTTCGAACCTGTCTGCCGCTTCCCGCCAACCTGCAACCGTCACACAGTCTGTGCCGGGCCGTACCACTGTGCCGACTACCCGGCGCACAGCCGCTCCAACGGCCGGCATCACTATCCGTCCGACGACGACCACCTATCGCACTACCACAACCACCACAACCGCCGCATCGCGCCCATCGGCGTCTGCACCGGATACCGCTGTGGATTACCGACAGGCCATTTTACAATTGGTCAATCAGGAACGAACCCAACGCGGTCTGTCCGCGCTGGTGCTCGATGAAGCCATTTCCCGCGCCGCGCAAATCCGGGCGACCGAAATTATCGAAAACTTCAGCCACACCCGTCCAAACGGCAGCTCCTTCTCGACTGTACTGGATGAAGTCGGTGTAAAGGCCGGTCGTCGCGCAGAAAACATCGCGGCTGGACAGCGCTCCCCCGAGGCGGTGATGCAGAGCTGGATGAACTCCGAGGGCCACCGTGCCAATATCCTCAATCCCAATCTGAAAAAACTCGGGGTGGGCTATGCGGAAGGCGGCCGTTACCGTACCAACTGGGTCCAGCTTTTTACAAACTAACACGATTCCAATCTATTTGTTCTGCGCTCTCCCGGAATGGTTCCAGGAGAGCGCAGCGGTCTACCGGCAGTTGCGGCAGATCGACAGACGACGGATACGGATGGCGGAAATCTGCGGTGGGATGCTCTGGGTCATCACACCATTATAGAAAATACTGACCCGGTCGCCGGGAAAGAACCGGCGCGCCTGATTGGTGTTCACAACGACATTTTGCCCCGTAGCAAGATCCCGAACGAGCAGTCGGCCGGGCCGCACTGTCCGCACAATGGCAATCATCAGCACTGATATACAACCTCCTTTGATAAACGGATATCCCAGCATTATTGTATGCCCATATTCTTTCCCCGGTGACAGCAGCAAGGTCGTCCACATCATTGTGGACGACCTTGCTCATTGCCAGTTATTCGGATTGATCTCTGTTCGGGTTGAGCGACAATAGCAAATCTGCGTCGCCGCCATAATAGGTCGGCATTTTGCCGTCCCATTTTTCCAGAAACTCCAGTTCAATGATGCTGTCGGAGAGCGCCTCATTTTTGATCTGCATGGCCTCCGCCTCACCCTGGGCCTGAATCACCGCCTGTTCTGCCTCGGTCTTGATCCGCTCGAGGTCGTACTTGGCTTTCAGCGCGTTCTGTTCCGCCACCTGCTTTTCTTCAATCGCCTTGTCGAAAGCGGCACTAAAGGTCAGATCGGTAATGTTAAGGCTGTCGACAAAGATGTACTTATCCGCCAGCCGCTCCTTCAGCGTCTCCTTGATCTGAGCAGAAATTTCGCTTCGGCGGGTGATGGCCTCCTCTGCCGTATACTGCGAGGTCACCGACTTGATGCATTCGGAAACCGCCGGTGCAATGATGGTATCCTCATAGTTGAGACTCAGGTTTTGATACAGCGCGTCGACATTTTCTCCGTCTACACGGTAGTTCACCGCCACATTGGTGGTGATGGACTGCATATCCTTGCTTGCAGAGGTTTCTCCCTCCACCGTGTACTTCTTGACACGAGCATCCACATGGACAATCGACTGAACAAACGGGATTTTAAAGCTCAAGCCTTCATCCAGCACCGTTCCATCCACCGCTCCCATGGTCAGCTTCACGCCCTTGAAACCAGCCGGTACAATATCGAAGCAACTGAATGCCGCCACCAACAGCACCAGGGCACAGGGAACAATAATCAGTAGACGTTTGACAAATGTGGGCATCTTCTTTTCCATTTTCTTCATCCTTTTCTGTTGTTTTAAGGCCTTGACAATAGGATATCGTATTCCGGCAGAGAAGTCAAAAGTCGAAAAGAGCCGAATTTCGGCAAAAACAGCCGTTTTGGATCTCCCTTATTGAAATGGCATTTGTCAATCCTATCCAGTCTTGTCCAATGAATTCCGCACGGGTCGCTGCACACTTTTGGAGATTTCTCAGTAAAATCAGGAACTCCGGCAAAGCCGGCGTGAGTAAGTCTTGGAAGGTATTGTTGTGCGACCCATCCACTTATCCGATTGGATAGCAGATTTTCTTCCAACTGCTTTCTAATGTATTCCCTGCGAAGTCAGACGCTCCTTCGCATCTCAGATATAAAAGATGATATTTTGTTTTATCAATTTATTGTATATTAATCTTTTTGCAATACCTCGCCTTAATAATATATACATACCCCATTGTTCCACACAAAGCAAGAATAAATGATGCAATCGAATCAACCCATGCTACTGCTAGTTCACCCATAAATTTGTTTACAATCGTACGTAAAAATATCCCTACTAGTCCACAAAACCCGGTAAAAATATAGGTAACATTTGAAGGGCGTTTTTTCAACAGGTTAGCATACCGATAAAAATTTTGCTTTAACCTGTTATAAGTAATGAAAAGTACTGCTAAGGACATAGTTATATACCTGTCTCTTATACACATCTGACGCT